>CAYLSF010000738.1:0-4350 GCA_964385675.1 uncultured Saprospiraceae bacterium | reverse complement strand
CACTATATTCCCCTTTTTCAACTTCTTCAACCTCGTCTATGTAACCATTTTCATAATAAACCTTACCTCTTTGTAAAATTTTATCTTCAATATAATTTTCAAATTTATCAAGTTTCATATCTTATATTTTGGTAAAAATAACAAAACGCAAGGAAAGCCGAAGCCTAACTTGCGTTTTACAATTTAATATTACAGAAGAGCTAAGAATTAACTACCTCATTTCTTTGTAGGCATTAATCAATCCGTTTGTAGAACTATCATGTGAAGTTACAGTATCCTTTCCTTCAAGCTCAGGCAAAATTTGTTTAGCCAATTGCTTACCTAATTCAACGCCCCATTGGTCAAAGCTAAAGATATTCCAAATCACGCCTTGTACATAAATCTTATGCTCATACATGGCGATTAAACTACCTAAACTGCGAGGTGTTAATTGTTTGAGTAAAATAGAATTCGTCGGTTTATTTCCAGTAAAAATCTTAAACGGAACTAAAGCCTCGATTTCTGCTGCTGATTTACCACTATTCGCTAGTTCTGCTCTGACTTGCTCCTCTGTTTTTCCTTTCATCAAAGCTTCCGTTTGAGCAAAATAATTGGATAACAGCTTTTCATGGTGATCACTTAATGGATTATGACTAATTGCTGAAGCAATAAAATCACAAGGAATCAATTTTGTTCCTTGATGAATTAATTGATAAAAAGCGTGTTGACCATTCGTACCGGGTTCTCCCCAGATAATTGGCCCCGTCTGATAATTAACGGTCTTACCATTTCTATCTACATATTTTCCATTTGACTCCATATTACCTTGTTGGAAATATGCTGCAAAGCGATGCAAATATTGGTCATATGGTAGAATAGCTTCGGACTCTGCACCAAAAAAGTTATTATACCATAATCCAATTAAGGCTAACAGAACAGGAATATTTTTATCTAAATCAGTTGTTTTAAAATGATTGTCCATGGCGTGATACCCTTCCAACAAAGCCTTAAAATTATTAAAACCAATGGTACAAGCGATAGATAAGCCAATAGCAGAAGTTAAGGAGTAACGACCTCCAACCCAACTCCAAAACTCAAACATATTTTCAGGAGCGATACCAAAATTGGTAACTCCTTTAGCATTAGTAGAAATCGCCACAAAATGCTTGGCAACTTCTGATTCGTCCTTTGCGGTATCCAAAAACCATTTACGTGCAGAAAAGGCATTCGTCATGGTTTCTTGAGTCGTGAAGGATTTTGAAGCAATTAGGAAAAGCGTTGTTTCAGGGGAAACTTTTTTCAAGGTTTCTGCAAGGTGCGTACCATCCACATTAGAAACAAAATGAACTTGAATACCGTCTTGCCAATAAGGCTTTAACGCTTCTGTCACCATCAAAGGGCCTAAGTCTGACCCACCAATCCCAATATTGACAATATCTGTAATTCTTTTACCCGTATAACCTTTCCAATCTCCACTTAACACTTTGTTAGAAAACGCCTCCATTTTATTCAAAACGGCATTTACTTTAGGCATCACATTTTCTCCATCCACTTGAATTGGTGTATTAGAGCGATTTCTTAATGCCACATGTAATACCGCACGTCCTTCTGTTTCATTGATTTTCTGACCACTAAACATACTTTCAATCGCCTCCGTTACACCTGTTTCTTTTGCCAATTGAACCAGTAAATCCAGCGTTTCGGTAGTGATAATATTCTTAGAATAATCAACTAAAATATCTTCAAATTGAGTAGAAAAAGCTGAAAAACGGTTAGTATCTTTCTCAAATAAATCTCTTAGGTGAAGTCCTTTAATGGACTCAAAGTGAGCAGACAAAGCAGACCAAGCTACTGTCTCTGTTGGATTAATTCGTTGTAACATAACTTTTCAAAGTGTTAATTTTACAATAAGCTGCAAATATGGTGTTTATTTTTAAAAAATTTAACGCAAGCAATTAATATTTTGTAAAGTACCTGTGTTTAATGAATTGTTAAAAATACCAAATTATCATCCTAATAATTTTATCTTTCTATCCATTCCAATCTAAATAATTCATAAATTTGAGATTTGCCGTATTTTTAAGTTCAATCTTTTCAAACATGAGTGCAATTATACTAGCAATAGAATCTTCTTGTGATGATACCTCTGCTGCAATTATCAAAGACGGAGAGGTGTTGTCAAATTGTGTAGCCAATCAAGAAGCTCATAGACTATATGGTGGAGTTGTGCCTGAGGTGGCTTCTAGGGCTCATCAAATGAAGATAATTCCTGTAGTGGATATGGCAATTAAAAAAGCAGGGATTCAGAAATCTGATATTCAAGCTATAGCATTTACCCGAGGACCGGGATTGATGGGATCACTTTTAGTAGGTGTTTCTTTTGCAAAGGCTTTTGCGTTGAGTCGTAATATCCCAATGATAGAAGTTAATCACATGCAAGCCCATGTCTTGGCTCATTTTGCAGAGGATCCGAAACCTAATTTTCCATTTTTATGCTTAACCGTTTCGGGAGGACACACTCAAATTGTACGAGTTCGAGACTATTTAGATATGGAAGTGATGGGTTCTACGATTGATGATGCAGCAGGTGAGGCGTTTGATAAGACGGGAAAGTTGCTAGGATTGGACTATCCTGCGGGCCCAATCATTGATAAATTAGCTCGACAGGGTAAACCCAAATTTGAATTTCCAGAACCCAAAATCAAAGACTTAGACTTTAGTTTTAGTGGCTTAAAAACCTCTATTCTGTATTTCTTAAAACGAGAATTAAAGACCAATCCAAATTTTATTGATGAAAATATCCATGATATTTGTGCATCGGTACAAACGACGATTGTTCGTTTTTTGATGAATAAATTAGTCAAAGCTGTCCAACAAACAGGAATTACTGAAGTTGCCATCGCAGGAGGTGTTTCTGCTAATTCTTATCTAAGAAGTGAGTTAACGAGAATCGGTCAATTACATAATTGGAAAACCTACATTCCACAATTTCAGTATTGTACCGATAACGCAGCAATGATTGGTGTAACGGGGTATCAAAAATATTTAAAAGGAGAATTTGTAGGACAAGATGTTGCTCCTATGGCTCGATATAAGTTTTAATTGATAATTGATAATTGATAATTAGGCTGTGTCAGTTTAGAAAGTAATATTCATTTTGATGTTGATAGTCTAGCATAAGATTCAATTTTACACATAATTATAATAAAACCATTCTTTATGCAGAAAATAAAACGCTTTTTTAGTTCAAATAATAATCGAAAGTCGATTCTTGTCCCGATAGCTATCGGGAGTCAAAAGTCGCTTATACTCATTTTCCTAATTACACTTTTTAGTTGTCAACAAGCACCACAGCCACCTTATGAAATTAACCGAGTGGCTACGGGTAAACAAGGCATGGTGGTATGTGCACATCCTGAAGCGACTAAAGTAGGGATTGATATTTTGAAAAAAGGAGGAAATGCCGTAGATGCAGCCATAGCAGTTCAATTGGCTTTAGCCGTGGTTTATCAGCGTGCAGGAAACTTAGGAGGCGGTGGTTTTATGATTTATAGAGGTAATGATGGTGAAATTGCCACTTTAGATTATAGAGAAAAAGCACCGTTGGCAGCCGATAAAGATATGTATTTAGATTCTTTGGGTAATGTAATCAAGAATTTAAGCACAAAAGGGCATTTAGCGGCAGGTGTACCAGGTTCTGTAGCAGGACACTTTGCAGCTCATGCAAAATATGGTAAATTACCTTTTGCAGACTTAATCAATCCTGCGATTGAGTTAGCTCAAAATGGATTTTATTTGACTCAACATGAAGCAGATGCTTTAAATAAGTACAAGGAAGATATTAATACCTTAAATACACAGCCTAATGTATTTATCAATGAAGCAGAATGGCAAATGAATGATAAAATCGTTCAAAAAGATTTGGCAGAGACATTGATTCGTATTCGAGAAAATGGACAGGCAGGGTTTTATGAAGGTAAAACAGCGGATTTAATTGTAGCAGAAATGCAGCGTAGCAATGGTATCATGACATTAGAGGATTTAAAAAAATATACCGCTCAATGGCAACCGCCTATTTTGTTCAATTACAAAGACTATAAAGTTATATCAATGGGCCCCCCTTCAAGCGGTGGAGTCGCACTAGCTCAATTAATGGGGATGACTGAAAATTATCCCATTGGAGATTGGGGATTTCACGATCCTAAGTCTGTACACTTAATGATAGAAGCGGAGCGTAGAGCGTATTCTGATAGAGCAAAATACTTAGGGGATAATGAATTTTACCCTGTGCCGATTGATACTCTAATCAATGAAACTTATTTGAAAGAAAGAATAGCGTCTTTTGATGAAAATGCAGCAGGAAATAGCGAT
>CAYLSF010000737.1:0-4351 GCA_964385675.1 uncultured Saprospiraceae bacterium | reverse complement strand
CTATAAACCTACAGACACTTTTGAAATGTAATTTTTTTAATCATAAATCAGAATTAATATGCAGTCAATTAATGTAGAAATTCTTGAGTCAACGCATGATTTTGTAAAGATTAAATTACCGTTTACGGAAGTTCCTATTCAAGTGAATCATCAATTTTTTAAACCAAGGGTAGAAAATGGCTATTTTAAAGTGAAGAATAATAGAAATGAGTTGAATATAGCCTAGTGTCTAATTGGTGAATAATTTACTATTACAAATGGTACAAATTGATTAATTTTTTCATTTTCGCAGGAAGTCATAATATATATGGCTTCCTGTTTTTATATTTGGGTATAGCCAAAATAAACCCTAATCCACCCAAAGAAGGCTTGAATTGAAAATTGATATTTCAAAATTTAGAGTAACTTAGGCATTATTTTATTCAATTGTTTTTGAATGTGCCTATTATGAGTTACGAAAAAAATAAAGCCAAATACTTTAATCAATATCCTGCAATTTCAGACTTAGAAGCTAAAGCTAAAGAGCGATTACCTTTTGTATCCTGGGAATATCTGCAATCTGGAACAGGGAAAGAGGATTTATTACAACGAAATATTGATGCTTTTAAGCACATTACTTTTGAACCTCAATTTTGTAAAGGCTTATTGCAAGCCAATATTGAAACAACGGTTTTTGGAAGAAAATATGCCGCTCCTTTTGGGGTAGCCCCTGTCGGTTTAACGGGCTTAATGTGGCCAAACATAGAAGTTTATTTAGCTCAAACGGCTAAAAGATACAACATCCCTTATTCCCTTAGTACCGTAGCAACAGAAACTCCAGAAACGGTAGGAAAAGTGGTAGGAGATATGGGATGGTTTCAGCTTTATCCCCCTAGAGATCCAGAAATTTTAAAAGATTTATTAAAAAGAGCACAAGACAATGGGTTTCATACTTTACTAATAACTGCGGATGTGCCGATGCCGAGTCGGAGGGAACGAACAAAACGGGCTGGTATGCAAATGCCGCCAAAGCTAACTCCTCAACTGATTTGGCAAGGAATTACGCATCCTGCTTGGACGAGAGCAACTCTAAAAAGAGGTTTACCAAGATTGAGGACGGTAGAAAAATATGCTCAAAGTCAAGATATGACTTTTGTAAGTGGATTTGTGGGGAATCGATTAGGGGGGACTTTGGATTGGGAATATTGTAAAAAAGTGAAAGATTTATGGAAGGGGCCAGTTCTATTAAAAGGCGTAATGCATCCTAAAGATGCAGAAAAGGCAATTGAAATTGGCTTAGATGGTGTCGTAGTTTCCAATCATGGAGGGCGACAATTTGATGGTGCAAAAGCTGCAATTGAAGCACTACCTGATATTGTTGAAACTATAGGAGATAAGGCAACTATCATTTTTGATAGCGGTGTACGGACAGGTTTAGATATTATGCGAGCCATTTCGCTTGGGGCAGATTTTGTTTTACTAGGACGGGCATTTATTTATGGGGTAGCGGCTTTAGGGGAGTTTGGAGGCGATCATGTGGTAGAGATTTTGATGGATGATTTAAAAAATAATATGGTACAGTTGGGCGTGTCTAATATTGATGCCTTGTAGTACATCCCAGTAGCTACTGGGATTGGATTCCACTTGATTGAGATGGAATAGCGGAACATTTTAAATCAATTGATGTACATATCAACAAAACTAATTGGGTAAATCGCAAATGTTGTTTTTCCCATCAATAATGTGAGTATTATTGTAGGAGCGAGCATAGCTGCTTTTTTAGTATTTAAAGATAAGTTGAATAAATTGAATATTCTGGGCGTTATTGTGGCGATATTAGCCATTTTTTTGATTGCAATTGCTTAACAAATGAAAGATAATTATTTAACTATTGAACAGCCAACGGAAGGTCTTTTTAAAGATAGGGGAAGTAAATTTCTAGCTTATGCGTATCCCGTTGAAACCGAAGAAGATATTAAGATACATTTGTTGAGGCTTAAAAAATTACATCCGAAAGTAAGACATATATGCTACGCTTATCGCTTAGGGCTGGATAACAACAATTATAGAGCTAATGATGACGGAGAACCTTCAGGTACAGCAGGAAAACCAATTTTAGGGCAAATTGATAGTTTTAAGGTGACAAATGTATTGGTAGCAGTAGCTCGATATTTTGGTGGAACTAAACTTGGCGTTGGTGGTTTGATAAATGCTTACAGGACTGCTGCTGCGGAAGCCTTGAACGAAGCCTACATTATAGAAAAAGTCATTAAAGATACTTTTCGACTTAAAGTAAGTTATGATACGCTTAATCCTGTAATGCGATTTTTAAAGAAAGAGAAATACGCTATAGCGAACCAAAATTTTGGAGCACAGGTATTTTTGGATATTCAGACTCGACAATCTGAAAGTCAACTTTTTCTGGATAAATGGAATGAATATGCTTTAACCGTTGGACTAACGAAAGTCGTTCGAGTTAAAAAATTAAAGTGATATTGTTGAGTCTAATTTTCCAAGAGTTTTTTGAATAGTTCTTCCTCGGTGCTAAACCATTGCCGCATGGTTTTATCTTCGCTGATGGTATATATGTATTTACCATCTTGACTAAAGGCTGCCCCAAATATCCAATTTTCATGTCCTATCAATACAATTTTACCATTATTAGTATTATTTAAATGCCTAATATTCCAAACTTTAGCAGTACCATCATGACTAGTAGAAATTAATTTAGTACCATCACGATTGAATTTTAACATGGAAAGGATGGAATTATGAGACTTTAAAAAATCTGGATTTAAGACCCTAGATTTATTATTGGTTTGGTCAAGAATCCAAACTTTTCCATCTTGTGAGCCGATAGCTAGCAATTTATTAAATTTAGCAAGTGCTGTAATTTTGGATTTTATATTAATGTGTGCTATAGGTTTTGTTATTTCATCTTTAGCAAAATCATATAAATTTACCCCTTCTTTAGTACCAATCCATAATTTTGTGTCATCTTCCCACACTATGGATTGTATAGATTTAATGTACTGCTGTTTTCTTCTCTTATAAGTTATACCATCAGTATAGTACACATATAAGCTATCAGATTGAGAGGTAAAGAAAGCAATCTGATCTTTTTTAGGCGAAATTTTAATTGATTTAATTGGGGTGTTAAATTTTTCAAATTTTATTAACAGAGGATCTCTTTCAACTCTATTTACATTAGGACGATAAGGTGTTTCCTTGGGAATTTTTTGAGTATTAATGACTAAAAATCGTCCCTCTAAAGTGCCTATGAGAAGTTGGTTGTTTAAAAATTGAAGTGCATATATCTGGTCAATATCACTTATTCGTTTATTGAGTTCTATTGTTTTATAATTTTTGGTAAAATCATTTAAATCAGTATTAGATTGATTGAATAACGTAATTCTACCCCCTTCATCTCCTAAAGCCAACTGATGATTATCACTAATACTCATAGAACGAAACCCTCTAGGATTAGTCCTAGAACGATATGTTTTAGCAGTATTCCCTTCTTTTTGGGCAAGATTGAGGTGTAAGGCACTATAATTATCGGTATTCTGAAGATGACCTAAGGCTAACGTATCTGCCCAAAGTTTACGAGCTTTAATAGTCGTTTGCCTAGAGCGATCGATTTCTCCAGAATGTAACAATTGAATAGCTTGATTGGATAAATAACTGACTTGTGCGATATTGACTAATTGTTGTTTCTCTTCACGAGCTTCATTCGCTTCTTTGATAATCTCTTGTGCTTTTTTATTGGCATCTGCTAATTTTTGTTCTGCATCGGCTTTATAAGCATTGGCTTTATCGACCTCTTTTTCAGCTTCTTGTCGTGCTTTTTCTGCATTTAATCTTGCTTGTTTAGCCTGGTTTTTTGCTTTTTCTAATTGAGTCCGTGCTTTTCCTAATCTTAATTCTGCATTCAATGCTTTTTGCCTAGCTTTTTCTGCTTCTTGTTCGACGATTTGTTTGACCTTGATGGCATCTATTTTTGCACTTTCTGCTGCTCGTTCCGCTTCAACTGCTGCTTCTTTTTGCTCATTGGCGGCTACTCGTTCCCGCTCAGCAATTTCTGTTTTTTGGTTAGCAATAGCAGTTTTTTTCGCTAAATCATTAATTTGATTGGCTGCAACATATACTGTACCTAGTGCCAAAATGGTCAGTGCCCCCATAGCAAAAGCAATTAGGAGGTTTCTTTTCCGCTTTTTGCGTTCTTGTGCTTGTACTTCTAGCTCACTTTTATGTACAAAGTCTCGTTGTTCTTCGGGGATAATAACTTTAGATAAAAATGGTGCAATATAAATTAAATCATTTTTATCCATTAATATATCACGTTCGATGAAACGTCCATAGCTATCATTAA
>CAYLSF010000736.1:0-4358 GCA_964385675.1 uncultured Saprospiraceae bacterium | reverse complement strand
GTCCTAATTCTATTTCATCAAGCTATCTTGTGAAATAGAATTAGGACGGTTTTTCCAATCAACAATTCGATAGAGATAATCAAAGCTATATTCAATACCATCCAATTTTTGGTTGGAAACACCGTCCTAATTCTATTTCACAAGATAGCTTGATGACTTTTAATGCTGATGGTTTACGCAATGGCTATTCTAATAATTCACAGGATTTGGAAGAAGATAGTCTTGTGAAGATTGTGTTACTTGGGAGTTCGGTCATGCTTTCTGCTGAAGTAGCAGATAGTAATGCACTGGGTTATTATTTAGAAAAGTTTTTACATGAAGAGGGAAAACAAGTAGAAGTACTAAATATGGGTGTAAGTAGTTATGGGAATGACCAGGCACTATTGTATTGGCAAAATGAAGCTAAAAAGTTTAAACCTGATATTGTTATACAAGGTGTACATCTTTCAGAATGTTGGTTGAATTTAAATATTTTTAAATACCTAAGCCATCCACCAACTGGAATTTTATATACTAAACCTAGGGCATTTTGGGATGAAACTGCACTACAGTTAAAATGGGTTAATTTACCAACCATAACACCTGAAAAAATAGTGGACTCCATAATCATTGATTTTGAGCATCAAGATTATTTTGAACACGAATATTTTAAAAATAGTATTCGTTATAGCAATGGTCTAAATATATTGGACAATAGCTATTGGTATCAAATCTATCATCAATTCTATCGTATAGGGCGATTAAAAGACATTACAAATCATCAAGAAGGACAAGTTTTAATGCAAGAGTTAGTGAATAGCCTTCAAGTATTGGTTGAAAAAGAGCATGCTCAATACTTGATGCTTGAGTTATCTAGTTACGATGATTTAAACCATATTTCTTTTACCAATGAAATACCTTATCAGGAAATTTGGAAAAAATTAAGAACCGACAAAGACTATCTCTCTACTTATGAGTTTTTATCTAAAGAGTCATTGGATAGATTATTTGTAGCAAAGCAGGCAAGTCATTACTCTGATTATGGAAATCGGTTGATTGCAAAACAGTTAACTAATTATTTGATGAAAAAACGACTAGTTGTAAAAAAGAAGATGGATTAATCATTGGTTTTAACTATATTTTGCACTTTAAATCATTGAAATTCTAAACTGATTTAAGAGTTTGTTTAAGTTGATACGAATTGTAAAACAAGCTCCTAACAACATAGAAAGAACAATATGAAAAAAAATATTAAGTTTTTCTTATTCTTTTTACTTACTGTTTTTCAAGTTCCAGTTTTTGGACAGAGTGTTAATTTACCGTTTGGACATCAATCCTATCATTGGATGGATCGATTTGAAATAAAATCTGGCGAACTCGCTGATTTTCATACTTCCCATAAGCAATACACCCGTTTTGATGTCGCACAATTGGCTTTAAACTACCTAAAAGACGTAGATCCTACAGACTTGACGGATCAAGATTACAGAGATTTGAAATTTCTTTTTCGAGATAATAACTATCAATTGGATTCTGTTGCACATTTATCAGTTAATCATGAAGAGTTTGTAAAAAGAGAGCAACCATTTCTAAAATACTTTTTAAAAACACCAGCTAATTTTCTTGAATTCAGTAATGCCGACTTTAATATAGTTATACAACCTATTGTAAGTGTAGATGTTGGAGTAGAAAATACAGAAAGTGGTAACTCCGGTTATCTCCAAAGAACACAAGGATTAGAAATGAGAGGAAGCATAGGCGATAAGGTAGGTTATTATTCGGATATATTATTATATTTTGACCGATTTCCAGCTCATGTACGAAGATATACAAACGAACACGAAGCAATTCCTGGTTTAGGCTGGTATACTGGGCCATATAGTACTGGAAGTATTGACAGCCTACATGATGCAATCAATGCCAACGCATTCATTGATTTCAAACCGATAAAACAAATTAAAGTTCAATTGGGACATGGAAATAACTTTATAGGGAATGGTTATCGTTCCTTAATGCTTTCAAATTATTCTCAAAATTATTTTTATTTAAAAGCGAATACTAAAATATGGAAATTCGATTATCAAAATATTTTTGCTGAAATGCGTCAAATCACTACAAGAAGAACCTTTTCAAGTGCATCGAATTTGGCAAAAAAATACCTAGCAGCTCATCATTTAAGTTTAAATGTAGGTAAAAACCTAAACCTTGGAGTCTATGAGGGTGTTGTCTTTCATCGTCCTAATGATGGAGGTTTTGATTTAAATTATATTAATCCATTGATTTTATATCGTTCTGTCGAACGTAATTTAGATAGTCCCGATAATATGATAATTGGAGGTGATTTTAAGTGGAATCTTGCTAATAGGTTTTCATTGTATGGACAAGTCGTACTAGACGAATTACAATTGTCGAATCTTTTTTCTAACCCAGACTCATGGGCGCATAAGTTTGGATTGCAGCTTGGTTTGAAATATATTGACGTGTTTGGAGTAGATCATTTAGATTTACAAGTAGAGTACAACGCTGTTCGTCCTTATACTTATCAACACTATGATACCTTAGTAACCTATACACACGCTAGTCAACCGTTAGCACATCCACAAGGTGCTAATTTTAGTGAATTCTTGGCAATTTTAAGATACCAACCTAGTACCAAGCTTTTCTTTGAAGGTAGAGTAATGTTTTCTAATGTAGGAAAAGATACTTCGGGTGTAAATTGGGGCAGTAATATATTTCTGAACTATGATACACGCCCTATTGATGATGGTTTAACGATAGGTCAAGGTGTAAACACCAATATTGTATTATTTAATTTATCGGCGAGTTATATGCTATTCCATAATTGTTTTGTCGATGTTAATCTGATGCTTCGAAGCGAAAATAGCGTAATTGATGCTTATGATTATAATGCCTTGATGTTTACGACAGGTATTCGATGGAATTTTTGGAAACAACGATTTGATTTTTAAAAATAAATTTAGTTATACCGTTATTAGACTTGTACGGCGGTTAATGGTTTAGCGAAACGTTAGGAAATTTTGTTTTGAACGAGGCAAAATTTTTGGGAATAGCCGTACAGGCTGACCGAGAAGATGATTTTATAAATAGGTTTCAAAAAAATATCAAGTGTAAAATTCTGATCTTGAACAAATTAAACGTTAAATGTTTTCAAAACATTTAACGTTTTGGATATTCTCGGTTACCCTGCGTAGCTATTGCTAAAAATTTTAACGAAGTGCAAAATAATCTCGATAGTTATCGTGGATTGTCCGTTGCAGCAAATTGATTAGCCGCCGTACAAGTTTAATCTTAAAGCCATGAAAAAAGTATTATTCATAGATCGTGACGGCACATTAATCATTGAGCCACCGACTGACTATCAAGTAGATAGTTTAGAAAAACTTGCTTTTTATCCAAAAGTCATTACCAATTTGGCAAAAATCGCTAGTGAATTAGACTATGTCTTAGTAATGATTACGAATCAGGACGGCTTAGGAACAGCCGTTTTCCCAGAGGAAACTTTTTGGAAACCTCATGATTTAATGATGCAAACCTTTGAAAACGAAGGTGTTACATTCCAAGATGTTTTTATAGATCGAACTTTTGCAAAAGATAATGCACCTACTCGAAAACCTAATACAGGTCTATTGACGGATTATTTAGAGGGAGATTATGACCTAAAAAATTCGTTTGTTATCGGTGATAGATTAACAGATATGCTACTGGCAAAAAATCTTGGAGGAAAAGGAATTATGCTCGGAAAAGCATTAGATACATCCGACGATTATATGGTCAAAGGACAAAATATTGAAAATTATATCGTGCTAACAACAGATAGCTGGGACGAAATTTATCAATTTTTAAGTCTACCTAACCGAACAGCCTCTATTCAGCGTACGACCAAAGAGACCGATATTCGTATCGAAATAAACCTTGATGGAACAGGTAAAAGCGATATTCAGACAGGTCTAGGCTTTTTTGATCATATGCTCGACCAACTTGCTAAACATTCTGAGACGGATATGACGATTACAGTCAAAGGCGATTTACACATCGATGAGCATCATACGATTGAAGATACCGCTTTAGCACTCGGAACGGCGTTTTTACAAGCATTAGGTGATAAAAAAGGCATCCAACGTTATGGTTTTCTACTGCCGATGGATGAAGCACTAGCACAGGCTGCGATTGATTTTTCGGGTCGCCCTTGGTTGGTTTGGGATGCAACTTTCAATCGTGAAAAAGTAGGAGATATGCCAACAGAGATGTTTTTTCACTTTTTTAAATCATTTACAGATACCTCAAAAGCAACATTGAATATAAAGGTGGAAGGCTCTAATGAGCATCATAAAATAGAAGCAATTTTTAAAGCGGTCGCT
>CAYLSF010000735.1:0-4358 GCA_964385675.1 uncultured Saprospiraceae bacterium | reverse complement strand
CTATTATTTCTTACGTCTATCAAATCAGTAACAATAAAAATATCTTGTAAAGATTAAAAAATGCCAAGATTTATGCCATCCATCAATTTACAACTTTATGGTCTTAAAGTCATAAAAAATAGGCTACAATCTGCCAAAAGTAGGCTTTGTTGTGACAAATCGACAGCAATAAATTGATTTTTTAGCAATGGAGCAAGTATTAAAAAAGCCATATCTACTAAACTAACGATTAGTAAACACGGCTTTTCTTTATTTGGATTCATATCTAATGAATCATTTACAAGTTCATAGCACAGCAACCGACTTTAATGGAGATTGCCAAAATTGAGGGTACAATAAATTTGAAACAATATTAGGTGTTTCAAAAGGTTCCCAATATCCTTCTTTTTGTGATAATCTATCTGCAATACAATACAACACAGATGGATTAACCCCTAACCCTAAATGACTACTAAATACTTCAACATTTTCTACGCTATAACGCACTTCATCTTCTACACAATTTTCCCAAGGCACTATCCCATCTGATTTGGTATAAATAGACGTGAAAGGAACAGGAGGTAATGTCTCTATCATACGTACTACATCCTCATTAACATCTCCTTTCTTATTACCTGTCATCCACTCATAGACACCATCTACATTAGTTGTACTTTCTAGTAAATTCTTAAATGGTGAGCCTAAAGTAATAACTTGACGAATTTTATCTGGCATCATGTTTCCTAGCACTCTAGCAAACAAACCACCTGCACTCCAACCGACCAAACTTATCTTCTGACCATGTTCTGCATACAACTCGTTAATCTTTGCAGCTAACTTAGGTATAAATGCCATCTGAGCATAGTTTCTACCCAATTCCCAACCATATACTTTATATCCTTTTGCTTTCAATAAACGACGTAAAGGTCCTGTAGAGTAATCTGTACTCATTAAACCTGGCATAACTAACACAGGATGTTCGTCTCCTTTAGCAATATATTTCAATAATGGATATGTTGTATAAAAACTACCTAACTCTGCTAATGCCCTAGTTTCAGATATTAATTTGAAAAGTGTCGGTTTCTTTTTGCCTCTCTTTGCCATAATAGTTTCACCTTTTATTGTCCCAAAGTAGTTATTCTTTATTCGCAATTATATTACGAATCATCGCTAATATAACACGAATTCATAACTTTTAATTTCACGAAGGTATAAAATATTATTTTAAAATAGCTATTTACAAAATTATTTGATACCTCTTTTACTAATACTACAATATAATATTTGCTTTTTTGTTCATCACTTTGATATGTTTGTGGCTGATGTTCAATACATTTAGGCAATAAAATGATAATTAACCATCAAAAATTTTGATGAGTCATAAGGAAAAATTGATAGCACAATTGTGGTAGATTATTTAAAAATCTTCCAATTTTTCAAATCGAACCGATTTTTGGTAAGTTTCAAATTGCTCTAAATCCTCTCTTTGGGTAATCAGAATACGGATTAACATAAACCCTTTTGGTGTAGGTGCTTTTACTATTTCTGAATTGAGATTAGTTTGGGTTTCTTTATTCGATAAAATTAAATTTAGTGTGTCAGAAGTATATTGCTGATCATTTTTAATATAAAAATTAACGGTATTAGGTTCATAAAAAGCAACTGACCAATAGGTAGAATCGGGCATTGTGCCTGTAATTTGATAATCATCTTTAGACACATCATAAAAACAAGCCACGTATAAGAAATCAGGGTTCGGCATTACAACCGATCGACTTGTTTCGTCTGGCAGCGGTGGATAATAGACTTGATTTGTTTTTAATCCTCTTTCTTTCGATTTAGATTGAACAATACTAAAAATAACATTTGGTAGTAGTCTTATACTCAAATGATAGAAACCGAAACTTAATAAAGCCACGATACTCAAATAAATTAATCCTCTTTTTATCATTTCTCTGTGGTTTTTTATTATTCAACTCTACGAATAATGGGTAAGGTACAAGTTCCTAAATTCTCATAAATCTCTGGTGCAGGATTATACAATCTTAAATTAATAACGAAATTATCATCTTGTGGAGCAGGTAACCAATTTTCTACTTGCTCCTTTTTATCTATGACTATTCTAAAGTGTGAATTTTTAATTTTGATTTGATGACTACTTTTATCTAAAGGAGCAAAATCATAGTTAACTGTTTCTAAATTATAGCCAAATTGCTTCGCTTTGTTGGGTACTAAATAATGATCGCTGGCATACATCGTAAAACTCCAATATCTAGCATTAGGTGCTGCTCCAATTAATTCATATTGATAATCAGAATGTAAAGGGCGTCCTTGATCGTCTTTATTGGCAACAAAATATAAGACCTCACTCTCTCGTAAAGCAAATAAACCACCCACAGCAATAATGGCTCGTTGAAAATGATTATTCTCTAAATCCATTTTGGGATTTACTCGCCAACAACCATTTTGTATCGTGAAATCATTATTCAGCCATCCTTTTTTGATTTGATAGAATAAAGTACTACCTCCGATAAGGGCTGCAAGGAGCAATGTGAATAAAGAGAGGAAAACATATTGGAGTAGTTTTTTCATAATTTGAAGATTTCATTCAATTATAAAACACAGTAAAACAAAATTAGTGTTTTTGGCATTTTATCATTAACTTGTATTTTAAATCAATCATCATGAGTGTAACAGAAGTAAAATCTAAATTACATCAGTATATTGATAAATCTGATGAACGTTTTTTAAGGACCATTCATCTTCTTTTTCAACAATATTTTGAAGAAGAAAATGCTATTGTAGCCTTCTCTATTGATGGAACACCTCTCACAAAAGCTGACATGATTGAAGCTGCTGATGAAGCACTTTCTACTGTAGAAAGTGGTCATTCTCTTACCTCAAATGAAATTAAATCCCTCAAAAATAATTGGTAAAATGCCCCCTTTTCAAATTATATAGTCACCTTAGACTGTTGAAGATTTAAAACTACTTTATCAATTTATAGCTAAACAATCACAAAGTGGTGCCGATAAAGTTTTTGACGAGATTATATCGTCTGTAGATAGCTTAGGTACATTACCTAACCGCTTTCCAAAAGAATCCAATATTTCTACTAATGATAAAGTATTTAGATATATTCCAAAATGGAATTACAAAATCAGATATTATGTTGATAATAACCAAAAGAAGGTTGTTGTCATCAGAATATTTGATGGACGACGAAATCCCTCAAGTTTAAAAATATAGTCTAGGATTAAGTTAATTCAATCCTAGACTATAAATTAATTTGGAGGAACACTATTCCGAAACCTTCAAAACTAGTTTTCCTAATTTCTCTCCTGTAAACAAGCGTTTAAAGGTATCATAAAAATTATCAATACCTTCATATACATCTTCTCTACTTTTCAACTTTCCTTGTGCCATCCACATGCCCATTTCCATAGCCGCTTTTCCGTAATCTTGTGCATAGTCCATAACGACCATACCTTGCATAGTTCCTCTATTCACCAAAAGTGATAGATAGTTACTAGGCCCTTTAATAGGTGTGGTATTATTATATTGAGAAATCGCTCCACAGATTACAATCCTGGCTCTACGGCGAATTTGAGTTAAAGCAGCATCCAAGATTTCTCCACCCACGTTATCAAAATAAACATCAATTCCTTTTGGACAATGCTCTCGAATACCTTTTTTTACATTTTCATTCTTATAATCAATTGCTCCATCAAATCCTAACTCTTCTACTAAGTAGCGACATTTCTCCTCCCCACCTGCGATTCCAATTACTTTACAACCTTTAATTTTAGCAATCTGACCGACAACACTACCCACAGCACCTGCTGCACCAGAAACTAAAACGGTTTCTCCTTCTTTGATTTTTCCCTCTTGTAAAATCCCGAAGTAAGCGGTCATCCCAGGCATTCCCAATGTACCAATATATACAGGAAGTGGAGCTAAGCGAGGATCGACTTTATAAAATCCTTCGCCATTTGTAGCAATGTATTGTTGTACACCACCCCAACCCGATACAAATTCTCCAACTTTAAAGTCAGGATGATTTGATGCAATAATTTCACCAGCAGAACCCGCACGCATCACTTCACCGATTCCTACAGGTGGAATATATGATTTGGTATCATTCATCCATCCTCTCATAGCAGGATCAAGCGAAATATAGTCTTGACGCACTAAAAATTCCCCTTCTCCAATTTCTGGAATCTCATTCACCTCCATTGTCCATGTAGATTCATCAGGCATCCCAAATGGACGCTTTGCCAGCTTTAGTTGTTTATTGCTCATTGAGTCTTATGATTTCTAATTTTGGACATATAATTTTGAGATCGTATCAAAATATATATCTAAAATATATGATAATT
>CAYLSF010000734.1:0-4362 GCA_964385675.1 uncultured Saprospiraceae bacterium | reverse complement strand
ATCGCTATCAATTATATAATTATACATTTTAGGAATTGCTGAATGAACTTCTGGTTTCAATGCTACTCCCATACCATGAGCTTTACCGTCACGATACATTGGTAATTGTGCGGCTCTTCGATACAAATTAGTCATTTGAATGGCTTCTGTGTTTCCTTTTTCATCTATACCATTGGTTTTAGCTGCTCCGTGCCCCAATAGCTCATGAGCAATTAACTCACCAATGGATGACGCACCTTTTACTATCTCCCCTTCATGAGTTCTATATGAAACTTTTTCTATAGAAGTAAACACTGCTACTGATAATGTTTTATTTGGACCAATTTTTCTATTTACACCTCCACCAGCAGTCGAAATTATTCCTAAACCGTGTCCCCCAAAACCTATGAATTTTTTCTTTGAATAAGATGAAATATTTTCTCCCATAGTAACGATTTCTATTTCATGAATAGCAGAACCATTTATCTCTTTAAAATAAGCAAATGCAAGTGCTACTTGATCTGTAGTTATTCCCTCACTATTTTCTAATGCAATTAATAGTTCTTCCTCAGTAATTGATTTTAATGTTTTACCGTCTTTTGCTAATTGAAATAGGTTTCTAACAGAAACAAGATTATCCCCTTTGAAGCTACCTCTTACGCTACTTAACATTCTACTCCCAGATCTTGTATTTACCCCCCTTATTGTATCCCCCAATATATCAGAAAACAACACAGGATTATTCCCAAGTCCCACATAAGCACTCTCCCTTTCGCTATGCTTAGGGTCAATCTGATGCCATCTACCTAATGTCGGATCATAAGACCGATATAAGGTATGATGCCAGTCAATATCAAAGTCTTCTATCTTTTCTGTACCATTATATTGATAGGGATTCTCCAAACCCTGCACCAATCGACCATACCCTTCCATACGTAACCCAAACGGATAATAATGCTCCTCCCGATAGCTATCGGGATGCAAAATCTCACCCTCTTCCACTCGACCATCATTATTCACATCTGCAAAAGTAACCCTCGTATTACCCAAATGGTCTTTAAGCGAATATTCATATCTATATTCCCCCTCTCCTAAATACGCTATACGACCTTCACTAAAATAAATCGCTTCTAGTTCATTATTATAATACTCAAAACCGCCTGCGTATTGTTTAGTATTAATATTTCCTTCATTATCTGTCGTTCTTTTGGTTAGCTTAATCCCCGCAGCATCATAAACCCAAACGATTTCATTACCATTATTAAAGGTAACTTTATTCGGTAAATTTAGATGATTATACTCAATGGTAATGCCCTTATTTTTATCCTCTATCATGTTGCCATTCGCATCGTAAATGTAATCGGTGTTGGTCGTATTTCCGTCTTTGAAACCCTTTAAGTCATTGAGGATATTATTTGCTCCAGCATCTGCTACGGCTTTGAGTTGATTGCTATTGTTATGATAAGTATAACTTAAGTTATCAATGATTCCAAAAGACACCGCTTCTTTATCACCATTGAGTGCCATTGCTCCTCTTCTTTGTAAGGTTTGAATATTTCCATTTAAATCATAACTTGCTGACATATCATAACCGTTAGCTTTAAAGGTACTGTACTGTCCATTTACCTTTTCACCATAAGTTGCTTGTGTTAAGCGATTCAGTTCGTCATATTGAAAACCATACTCTTGAATATCTTTGCCTCTTACGTGCCATTGTATAGCAGATATATTACCGTTAAACTGAGCAGGGGCATTTAAAAAGGCATTAGCGGTATTGTAGTCAAAGTGCATGGCAAAGAGGTCATCATTATCGTCGTTCGCTACTGTATTCAGCCATGTATCTCTGTAATAATCCTGTACATGCTGTACGACTACATCTCTTGCTTCTTGTTCTGTAACGCCTAGTGTATTTAATTGCTGAATCAAATCCGCCTCTAAATCTTCTAATGTTTGCGTAATATTGGATTCATCTATTGTTCGATTGCTGTAATCTAAGGTTAATTGGTCATTCAATGTTGTTGCGGTGTTGTTATCCGATAAATCAATCGTTTCAGTATTATCTCTTTGCTCTGTACCCGATTGTCTATTATAAGCTGCTTCATCTTCAACTTCTATGGCTCTATAATCTTCATTATTTAATTCTGTTACATTTAAATTAATGGCTATTTGTTGATTTTGAATATTAGTAGCGACACCTCTAGCTATTTCTGCCGCCATCTCAGCTTGTGTGAGTCCACCAAAATTAATATCATTAATATCTGTCAACCATCCTCGAATGTTATAGCGATAATCTACATTTTGCAGAAAATTATCTCCTTCATTGGTTGAATGTAATCGCTTTTCTATCAATTGTTCTCTATCATCATAACGGTGGGCTACGATTTGACCATACCAATACCCCAAATACCATGAAGAAAAAAGCCGTCAGTACAAAATTAACCAGCTAAAACTGACGGCTATTGAATATAAAATAATCCTCCCGATATGAGATGAGTATCGGGTTACCGTATTATATTCAACATTTTCTTTTTGTAGATTAATTAATTCAAGTTAACCCAATTATTAAATGGCTTACATGTTTAATGAATTACCTCGATGTAAGCATACGGGGTATCAGCCCTAGCTCCGCACTAATCTAATCCAATGCAGAGCATCAAGAAAAAGCCCCTTTAGATTTTAATGGTCATGTAATTGAATAACCGTCAAAACATCTAATATCCCTTTTAAATCCTTAGGCACGCGAGGAACAACTTGACATACATCATTCAATCTACCATTATTAATATATAAAGTTGATACTTTATTTTCCTTCTTGATAAAATAGATTTCGCTACCTAAATCTGTTGACATACGATTACATAATAACACATAGTTTAGTCTTTTTGCTTTAATCTTTTTTTCAAAATTAACATTGCTTAAATCTTTAATAATCAATCTCTTATTGCTTAAATAATTCAATTGTTTATTTTGATTTATTTTATATAGGAAAATATTTTCTTTAGTTTGAAAAAAGGCATAACGCATTATGCATATATAGTTTGAATCATCTAAAAACGACTGAATTAAAGCATCATCTCTAAGGAAATTATTCAAACTACTATCACTTTTCTGTAAAGAAGTGATAAAGTTACATGTATCTCTACAGTCTGGATAGGTTGTTTGCGACAGAATATTTTTTGTGTTACAACCCATGTTACAGTATAAGATTATGCCTAATATTAATATTCTCATATTCGATTATTTTTATCGATTATCTAAATAGGTTTGAGTCATCTGTTTAGGAGTATTTGCCATCGTAATGGTTCTTGTCTTAAGCCTAGCGTAATGGTTAATTGAGGCATCATTATAATTATAATTCTTTTTCATTTCAACTAATATTGATGTTTGATTGATTGCTTTAACTTCATAACCAGTAAAAAGCTCAAAGACGCTTTCTTTATACTCAATACCATAATCGGAATAATACATTAATCCATAAAATTTTCGAGGTTTTACTTTTAACTCTGCTCTTACAATATTTTCTATATGCAATGCTTCATATTCACCAATTATTCTATTTCTATCCCTGTATGCGAGGTGTGAAGCTTCAAACTGAGCTTTTAATTGACTTTTTATACCATAACCCGTTACTATTGAAAGAACCCCATCTAACCCTTCATTAATTCGCCAAGCATGACCAAATTCATGTGCAATTGCAGCAAAATTATTAGTCTTAATAAAGTTTTTCTTTGGGTGAATGTAAATGTCAGTTGAATTGCCTCCAGCTTTATATTCACCATTTTTAGGCAAGACATGAAAATCACTACCGTCTTCTGTCTTATCTGCATGAATAGTATGTGTATGTTCACTATTAACTAAATCATTCCATATTTTTCTAAAAGTCTTTGATTTACGTTTTAAGACCCTAGTCTTTATTCTTAATTGCTCGTACTCCTCTATTGTTAAATCATCTGACCATACAGCCGTATCCCCTAACATATCAGAAAACGAAATAGGATTATTAGCTAACCCCGCATAAGCACTTTCCCTTTCACTATGTTTAGGGTCAATCTGGTGCCACCTACCCAATGTCGGATCATAAGACCGATATAAGGTATGATGCCAGTCAATATCGAAATTTTCAATTTTTTCTGTACCATTATATTGATAAGGATTCTCCAAACCCTGCACCAAACGACCATACCCCTCCATTCTTAACCCAAACGGATAATAATGCTCTTCCTGCAAAATCTCTCCTTCTTCCACCCGACCATCATTATTTACATCCGCAAAAGTAACCCGAGTATTACCTAAATGGTCTTTAAGCGAATATTCATACCGATATTCACCTTCTCCTAAATAAGCTATACGACCTTCTTCAAAGTAGATAGCTTCTAACTCATC
>CAYLSF010000733.1:0-4363 GCA_964385675.1 uncultured Saprospiraceae bacterium | reverse complement strand
AAGCACATCTGGCAGATAATTTTTTTTAAAATCGCTTTTCTCGTACAAAGACTTTTTTGAAAATATTATAACTAACTGATTTTCAAAAAATAATACGATTTTATTGATTTCAACTATTGTACAAATATCGTTTATTGTTTTTTTTTATAAAAATATCTCATTGCATATTTGTATCGTAAAGTTGTATAAATACCAAAAATTATATTTTGATGTTCAGTCCTTATAGAATTGCTAAACCATTACTGTTGATTTTTACCATATTTATTATGGTAATCCCATCTCTTCGGGGACAGTCTTGCGAAGCTAAGTTTGGAGCAACATCAATACCTATTTCTCTAGAGGCTCAATTCATCAATTTATCTACGGGTAATTATACAACGACCTCATGGAATTTCGGAGATGGCTGGGTCGTCTCTGATAATGCTGCTACCGTCACACATGCTTATACCGCTGCGGGTACATATTATGTTTGTGTTACAATCTCTGATGCCAATAGCAGTTGTAATTCTACTTATTGTAATAGTATTTATGTAGATGCAACTTCTGTTATTGATAGTGTTTGTCAAACAACAGATTGTGTATTTCCAGGTGATGCTAATGCTGATAATGTAGTTAATGCTTATGATGTATTGCCTATTGCATTAAATTATGCAACATTCGGAACAGCACGTCCGAATGCAAATACAAGTTTTTATGGTCAATATGCAGCAGATTGGCAACAAACAACACCAAATGGTGCTGACTTAAAACATGCTGATTGTAATGGTGATGGTCTGATTGATTTTCAAGATATCACCGCTATTCAACAGCATTTTTCGTTTGAACATGATGGTTTTTTACCCAAATCAGCTGATGGTGTGCCCCTCTATGTTGTATTTGATCCAGTAGTTTATCCTACTAATCCTAATGATCCATTGGTCTTATCTGCAGGTGTGTATTTAGGAACGGCTACAGAAACGATAAAAAATATAAATGGTCTAGCATTTTTATTAGATTATGATGAAAACATTGTAGAGCCTAATTCTGTCAATGTTCAATTTCATAATCAATCTATTATAGCAAACAGCAATATGCCATTAGAAATGGCTATTGATGATGCTACAAATGGAATAGTTGCGATGGCTTATGCTAGAACTGACCAACAAAATGCACATGGTTTTAGTAAGTTAGCTACCGTTAGTTTTACAATTTCTGATGTGATTATAAATTTCAGTAATTCCATACAAGTTGGCTTGAATCCTAACGCAATTGTTGCAATGGATAGTTTAGGAAACCCTGTTAGCATTAGTGGTATAGAAAGTAATATTCTATTAAATACCACAGCAACCGATCAACAATTCAATGATCCATCTAGGATTAGAGTTTTCCCAAATCCAGCAGAACAGTACATCAACATCGATTTAGACGATTTCAAAGGAGAGCAAATTACCATCCATAACATGTATGGTCAAAAGGTGAGAGAAGAGCAAGTAGAACAAGGGATTCGTCAAAAGATGTTGAGTGTAAGTCAATTGACAACAGGTTTATATACAATAACCATCCGTACGGAAGAGGGTGTTATAAGTAGACAAATTTTTATAAAGTAACACCCTTTTTTCCTATTTTCCTTATATGAACCCCTAGGTAGTAACTTAGGGGTTTTCTTTTTGTACTATAAATTATCTCCCTTCAATAGTAATCTTCAATTCCTCTTCAAAATCTACTAATAACTGACAAGACTTCAATTTAGGATATTGTAAGAGCCATTTAGCAAATGGAGCAACAATTTCTCGCTCAATGGCACGTTGTAGCGGTCTAGCCCCATAACGCTCGTCAAATCCTACCGCTGATAAGTGTTTGACAATATTATCCGTAAAGTTTAAGGTTAAATTTCGCTTAGTGAATCCTTCTCGCTGCTTTAAATCTTCCAGCTCTTTAAGCGTAATTTTTCGGATTTCTTTCGCCCCCAATGGATTAAACATCACAATTTGGTCGATTCGATTGACAAACTCAGGACGGAAAAACGAACCGATAGCAGACTCATAAGCTACGTCATCAGGCATGGCATTACCGTAGCCAATTGAACGACCATTAGAAGCCCCTAAGTTCGTAGTCATAATGATAATCGTATTCCTAAAATTGGTAATACGTCCAAAAGCATCTACCAACATTCCTTCATCCAGTACTGTTAGTAAGGCATCAAAAATAGAAGCATCAGCCTTCTCAACCTCATCTAAGAGTAATACAGAGAATGGACGCTCTCTGACTTCTTGTACCAATTTACCCACTTCAAATCCCGCCCCAATAAATCGAGCGATCTGGCTAGGGTGCTGAAATTCACTCATGTCAATCCGAATAAGAGGGGAGCGTTGCTGTCCTACACCAAAGAAATAATCAGCTAAGGCTCTTGCAGAAGCTGTTTTACCTACACCCGTAGGGCCGGCAAAAATCATAGTTGTAATCGGCTTAAAAGGATTATTTAAGCCTGCCTTAAATATTTTGACTACACCCGATAGTTGCTCAATAGCTGCGGGTTGACCAATAATTTTTGAGCTAAAGTGGGTATTCAATTGGTCAGATTCCAATAGCATATCATCTCTCAAAAATAGCTCAGGCAGTCCTGTATTTTTAATAAATTGTTGGATCGTATCCGTTTTGGATACATTATCGACTTCATTAATTTGTGCTTCACTCACACATTGTCCTAAGAAACGAATCGCTTTTCCTGGAAAACTTTGATAAGGATAGTACCGCACTAATAGTCTATAACTCAATTCCAGACCATTTCGAGCAATATTCATTTTTAGATTCTTCTTACAATAGGCAGAAAATTTATCTAAGATGGTAAAGATACGTTGCTCGGGTAGTTCCTCTACTTTAATGATTTGAAAACTCTCTATAAAGCCAGGTAATAATCTGCGAATACTTTCTAACTGCGGTTCTGTTACTTCCCCTACTACTTGCAATCGCCCTTGCTGCAAGAACGGGGTTAAAAATGCAGCCACACTATCTTCTGGCCCTCTCCCTCCGATTTGTAACAACCGAATAAAATCTACTACCCACAAGACACCACTACACGTATTTAATTCCTCCACCAAATCCTCACAGGTTTCCTGCCACTCTCCTAGGTATTTAGCTTGTGCCGTGATGCGTTGTGGCATGATTTGCCAAAATGATAAATTGATTTTTGACTTCTTATTTTTAGTAGAAATCTTCTTGATAGCTTGTTTTAAAATAGAACTTTTCCCTACACCTGACTTTCCAACCAATAGGACATTGGAGCGAGTTGTCACCAATTTATCCACTAATTCCGAGACTTTATCTTCCAGTTCCCAAGCTGCTTCAGGAAAGGCAGAAATATTTCGCTTTATCGCTTTACTGTAGGGGTATTTTTCTGCTAAACTTTCTAATGTTTCATATCGTCTAGTATAGTTCCAATTCCCCCAGCCTCCGCCACCTTTGTTTTCATTTACTTTAAGGTGTATAGTATCTAACTGAGGCTTTTGATATAGCAAATATTTGTAAATATGTTCTGGCGTGAATTGATTTAAGACATTAGTCGCAAAATGCTGAATGAGTGTATTCAACTGTTTGCTTTCATAATAGTAGAAACTTTCACTCAGCATCGGCAAGTAACATTCATAGTAGTTATTTGCTGTTTCCCCATATACCGCAATGACAGGTACTTTTATAGCTTCTTTAAGTGGATAAGAACTATTTGTCCCTTTGTAAGTCGGTCTAATTTTTACATCAATGACTTTCAGCTTAGGCTCAAGCATTTCGATATAGGGATAGTCATCATGCTTCTTGTACTGTTTATGAAGATGATCAGATAAGGTAGATTTTATACCCTTTAAATCCTTATCCATTACTTGATAGTCCGAACCCACTAATAAGCCAAGTAATGCATTAGAGCGTAATTTAAAATATAATAATGGATAGGCAATTCTTCTCATGCTGTTTGGATGCTGGATATTAGATGCTTGATGCTTATATATTCATCGTGTAACCATATCCTATAGTTCAAAAAATGGATAGTGAAGTTAAGAATTTGATAGTGATTTTTTATTGATAATGAATAGGATTTATAAGATTTACCGGATTTAATGGTGAACGTTTATTGGTTTTATTACTGGAAATGGTTACATCATTGTTGCTTATAAACTTCTTTTTTGATTTTTATCTTGTTAATAATCAGTTGTTTATAGAAAATAATGGCTATACCACTCCTACCCCCCTAGTCTGGGGCGACTTTGCTAATGACTCTCTAACAATTCATGGAACACTCTCAGTAGGGGATGCTGCCACAGGAGGTAATTTTTATTCTTTTCCAACTGCTGATGGCAATACAGACCAATATTTGCAAACCGATGGAAACGGGCAG
>CAYLSF010000732.1:0-4371 GCA_964385675.1 uncultured Saprospiraceae bacterium | reverse complement strand
CAAATAAAAATTATCATGTTTAAAAATTTTATTTCTAAATTATTTGGAGGTAGTAAGCAAGAGCGAGATATCAAGAAATTGAATCCGATTGCAGCGCAAGTGAATGAGGTATATGAGCAATTGCATCAATTAACGAATGATGAATTACGAGAAAAAACATTAGAGTTTAGAACTATTATCGGAGAGCATTTAGAGGGGATAGACGAAGATATTAAAGCATTGACCGAGCAAGTAGAAGGGACAAATGACTTTCTGGAGAAAGAAGAAATCTATACCCAAATAGATGACTTGAAGAAAGAACGAGATGAGCATTTGGAAGAAATTCTACTTGAAATTATGCCTGAGGCTTTTGCGGTGGTTAAGGAGACGGCTCGACGCTTTACAGAGAACTCAACCTTGACGGTAAATGCAACGGAACATGATAGAGAGTTAGCGGCAAATTTGAAAAAAGATTATGTTTCGATAGAAAACGGTAAGGCGATTTGGAAAAATGAGTGGGAAGCAGCTGGTGGACGAGTGAAGTGGAATATGATTCATTACGATGTGCAGTTGATGGGGGGAGCAGTATTGCATCAAGGTAAGATCGCGGAGATGGCAACGGGGGAAGGTAAAACATTGGTGGCTACCTTACCTGCGTACTTAAATGCCCTAGCAGGACAAGGGGTTCACGTTATTACGGTGAATGATTACTTAGCTCGACGGGACTGCGAATGGATTGGGCCTATCATGGAGTTTTTATATTTGACGATTGATTGTATTGATAATTATAAACCACATTCAGAAGGTCGTATTAATGCATACAAATGTGATATTACGTATGGTACAAATAATGAATTTGGCTTTGATTATCTGAGAGATAATATGGTAAGTTCGCCAGATGATATTGTACAACGCAAGCATCATTTTGCTATGGTGGATGAGATTGACTCGGTTTTGATTGATGATGCTCGTACGCCATTGATTATTTCTGGACCAATTCCAAGAGGAGAGGAGACACAAGAATATGAATCCTTAAAACCTCGTGTAGAGTCTTTATTAAATGCACAACGTCGATTAGCACAAGGATTTTTAAATGAGGCAAAGAAAAAAATTAGAGATGGCGATGTTGGTGTAGAAGAAGGAGAAGGTGGTTTAGCCTTGTTCCGTGCGTTTCGTGCAATGCCGAAGTATCGTCCATTAATTAAATTCATTGGAGAGCATGGTGTAAAAGCGATATTAGAAAAAACAGAAAATCACTATTTATCGGAGCAAGGTAAAAATATGCCTTTGGCAGATGAACCACTGCTTTTTACATTGGTCGAAAAGAATAGAAGTGTTGATTTGACAGAAAAAGGGGTAGAATTTTTATCAAAAGGGGAAGCAGATCCTAATTTCTATATCATGCCTGATATGGCAACAGAAATGCAGGAAATTGATGAATCTAATCTGCCAGAAGAAGATAAGACGAAGCAAAAGGAAGAGTTGATTGAAAACTTTAGTGTAAAATCGAAACGTCTTCATGCCGTTAATCAATTATTGAAAGCCTACACAATTTTTGAAAGAGAAACAGATTATTTGGTACAAGAGGGTAAGGTAAAGATTGTAGATGAGCAGACGGGACGTACGATGGAAGGTCGTCGATATTCTGATGGTTTACATCAAGCATTAGAAGCGAAAGAAAGTGTGAAAATTGAAGCAGCTACACAAACGTATGCGACCATTACGCTTCAAAATTTCTTTAGAATGTACCACAAATTAAGTGGTATGACGGGTACAGCAGAAACGGAAGCTGGAGAATTCTGGGAAATCTACAAATTGGATGTAGTTGTAGTTCCAACAAATCGCCCGATTGCAAGAGATGATAGAGAGGATTTGGTATATAAATCGGAGCGAGAGAAATTTAATGCGATTATTGACGAAGTTGTAATGTTGAGTGAGGAAGGTCGCCCTGTTTTGGTTGGTACATCTACCGTAGATGTTTCGGAGAAATTAAGTCGTATGCTTCGGATGCGTAAGATTAATCACAATGTCTTGAATGCTAAACAGCACGCAAAAGAGGCATTTGTTGTAGCAGAAGCAGGTCGTCCAGGACAGGTAACGATTGCAACGAATATGGCAGGTCGTGGTACAGATATCAAGCTATCTAAAGAAGTGAAAGATGCGGGTGGTTTAGCAATTATCGGTACAGAACGTCACGATTCTCGTCGAGTTGACCGTCAGTTGAGAGGTCGTGCAGGTCGTCAGGGAGATCCTGGTTCTTCTCAGTTTTATGTATCCTTAGAGGATAAATTGATGCGAACCTTCCATTCTGAACGAATCACAAAGTTGATGGATAGAATGGGACATGAGGATGGCGATGTAATTCAGCATTCTATGGTAACAAAATCCATTGAACGTGCTCAAAAGAAAGTAGAGGAAAATAACTTTGGTATTCGTAAGCGATTATTGGAGTATGATGATGTGATGAACATTCAAAGAACGGCAATTTATAGTCGTCGTAAAAATGCATTGTCAGGAGATAGACTTTCGGTAGATATTAATAATATGTTGATGGACTTCGCTGAAGATATGGTCTTATCGCATAAGGAAGTCAATAATTATGAGTTATTTGTTCAAAACTCTTTATTATTTGTAGGGGTTTCTCCATCGATTTCAGAAGATAGATTTATAGATGATAAGCCAGAAAATCTTGTAGAGACTTATCAAGAGCAAGTCATTCAATCTTATCATGCTAAAATGGAAGATATTCGAGTGAAAATCCACCCGATTATCAAAGAAGCACATGCAGAAGGGAAATTTAAGCGAATTGAAATCCCTTTTACCAATGATAAAAAGGCACTTCGCTTGATTGCTGATATTGAAGAGGCAATTAATACAGAAAGTCAATCTATTGTGAGAGAAATAGAGAAAGGTATTACCCTCTCTTTTATAGATACACTTTGGAAAGGACATTTAAGAGAAATGGATGAATTGAAAGAAGCTACACAAGCTGCTTCTTTTGAGCAGAAAGATCCATTAGTTGTTTATAAATTGGAAGCTTATAATTACTTTGAAAAATTAGTTAACAACATCAATAGAGAAGTAACTAATTTCCTAGTAAAAGGCTATGTTCCATTCAGAACACAAGCGGACGTAAAAGAAAGTCGTGCTCCTAGACGTAGAAGTAACCGTACTTCTACAAATAGAGATGCAGCAGCAGCGGCAGCAAGAGCAAATCAACCTCGTCGTAAGCCTGTAACGGTCAAACGTCAAGAGCGTAAAATTGGTAGAAATGAACCTTGTCCATGTGGTAGTGGTAAGAAGTATAAGAATTGTCATGGTAAGCGGAAAGTTTCGGCTAAGTCTTAGGTTGTTGATTGGTTGCTTAGTAATTAGTTTTCTAAATCAATTTTAATAAGGAAATAAAATATAAATCGTAGTTTTAAAACCTCCAATGCTATTTTAGTGTTGGAGGTTTTTAATATTATGTCAATTTGAAAATTAATAACTGGCATTATGAATAAAATGAAAATCCTCCGTTTGTTGATTGCTCCATTGAATCCTATTCGATGGTTTCTCTATCGTCAATTTTATAAAAGGCTACCAGGAATGAAGGCGAAGTCTTTAGCCTCAGAAAGTCCATTTTCAAAAATCCCAAAAGAGAAATATGTCAATGAATCTGAAAATGCTTTTGTGGTTAAAGATATTAATCCTAGGGCACCGATTCACTTATTGGTTATCCCCAAAGAAAGGATTCATACGGTACTCGATGCATCACCAGCGTTACTAGGAGAGATGCTGCAATTAGCTAAAGAAACGGCACAACAATTTGGAATTGCAGAAGATGGCTTTCGATTGATTATTAATACCAATCCAAAAGCAGTACAAACTATTTATCATTTACACATTCACATTGTAGGTGGAAAGCAGTTGCCTGTGCCGTTGTTGTGATTTAAGGTGTTTAAGTTTTATTATGGTGTAATAAAGTCAATTTTGCTATTTTATTAATAAATTCATATTTTTATATGATTCAAATTTGATTTAGAATGATAGCACAAACAAATATAGAGACGCTGGAAAAAGTTAACCCCCGAACATATTGGAATACAGAAAAAGTTTATTCAATAGATGAATATTTTAACCTTGAGGAAAAAGCCCCTTTCAAAAGCGAATTTCATAATGGAAAAATTTACCCTATGCCAAATGGTTCAACAAATCATGGAAAAATAATTGGAAGCTTATTTTTTTTATTAAAATTAGCTTCAATGAAATTAGAACAAAACACTTTAGTTTGCCTTAGTGAAATAAAAGTTTTTATAGAAGCTATTAATCAAGCATTTTACCCTGATACATTTATTAGACTTGTTCTGTTATAAGTCTTTGATAATCAAAGGTACGATTCGTCCTTTAAAA
>CAYLSF010000731.1:0-4374 GCA_964385675.1 uncultured Saprospiraceae bacterium | reverse complement strand
CTTTTCACAAACACAGATAGAAAGTGAGCCATGGTACGACCTTGATTTGGGAGAAGAAAAATTGATCGATTACATTGATATTTGGAATACAGTAGAACTCAACGGGGCAGCCATCGAAACGAATTCTACACATTTTCAAGATTTTTATGTACTAATTTCTAATACACCTTTCGGTAGTTCAGACTTGACTACGGCAAGAGGTCTAGCATCTTTTGAGTATTATGTAACCACAACCGCTAGTCCAAAACGTAAAGTTTCTTTCAATAACTTGAATGCAAATGGTCGTTATGTACGCATTCAAGCAGTGGGAAGCACTATGATAAAATTAGCAGAAGTAGAAATTATTGGACAGCAATACCAAAATTTCTTACCCGTAGAATTGGCTTCTTTTTCTGCAAAAGCTGCACCGAATGGTATCTTACAAAGTCAACTAAGTTGGGTCACTTATTCAGAAATTAATGCTGCTCATTTTGAAATCCAACATAGCGAAAATGGATTTCACTTTAAATCAATCGGAACAGTAGAAGCAAGTGGTGGAATTGATGAGGTTGAAAATTATCAATTTAAACATGATACACCCGTTATTGGTAAAAATTATTATCGTTTAAAAATGATAGATAATGATGAGTCGTTTGAATATTCACCTATTAAAATAGTAAGATTTAATTCAAAAACTAACCCAGCTTCTATTTATCCAAATCCTTCCAAAGATGTATTTAATATTGATTTTCAAGAAAATATTTGGGTTAGTAAAATAGAGATTTATAATGCTTTGGGGCAATTGGTATATCAGGAAAATATCAATGAATATTCTAAATTATTGACAATAGCACCAAATCTATCTGTAGGCGTATATGAGGTATTGATCATTGGAGAAAATGGAATTATTGATAGTCAACAGGTTATAGTACGTTAGAGGGTTACAAAAACAACTCACTAGAAATATAATCAGCAAGTAATTTACCTTTTGAGGTTAAAGTATAATGACCATCTTGATGAATCATATTTTGATTATCAATAAAAGGTTGGACATATTTAAAAAAATGTGTCGTAGCCGCTGTTCCAAAGGTTTTAATTTTTTCAATATCACACCCCCAAATGGTACGAAGGGTGGTGAGTACATATTCATTGTATCGGTCAGTAAGCGTTAAGTGTTCTACTTCAAAGTCAAGTTGGTTTTGCTCGATTGACTTGATATATTTCATATTATTAGCAACATTCCATTGGCGACTTTCTCCATTAAAGGAATGTGCAGAGGGCCCTACACCTAAATAGGGTATCCCTTTCCAGTAATTTGCATTGTGTCGAGCATAACAATTGGGTTTAGCAAAATTGGAAATTTCGTAATGTTCAAAACCTACTTGAACCGTTTTTTGTAGTAGAATTTCAAATTGCTCCGCAGCATGTTGTTCGTCAACAGGTTGTGCTTTCCCCTTTTTTACAAAATGATCCAATGCGGTATTCGGTTCTACGGTTAAGCAATAGCATGAAAGATGTGGAATATTTAATCGAAAAGCAGTATTTAAATTATTTTCCCATGCTTGATGAGAAAGGGTAGGCGTACCATAAATCAAGTCAATCGTTAAGTTATCAAAACCACAATCTTGAGCATGATGAATGCAGGATAAAGCTTCCGAAGCATTATGAGTCCGATTCATGAATTTTAAGTCTTCTTCTACAAAAGATTGAATTCCAATACTTAATCGGTTAATTGGTGTGTTTTTTAATGTCTTTAAATAAGCTAAATTTAAATCATCAGGATTGGCTTCTAATGTGATTTCGGGATTGTCTATAATTGTATGATATTTTGAAATTGTATTAAAAATTGTCTTCAATTCACTTTCATTCAGCAAAGAAGGGGTCCCTCCACCAAAGTAAATAGTCTCTAATGTTGCTCCATTTAAATAATCCTTTTGCCAAGCTATTTCTTGTAATAAAGCATCAATTAGCATATCCTTATGCTTCAGAGAAGTAGAAAAGTGAAAATTACAATAATGACACGCTTGTTTACAGAAAGGAATATGTAGATAAATGCCAGCCAAGTTTAGTTATTAGTTGCTTAGTGAATTAGTTACTTAGTGAGCATTGACTGACCAAGTAGTAACATAAAGTTACATTGAAAACGAAAGTATTTAGAACAGGATAGTGTATAAATAGTTTTCTTTAGCAACCAAGCAATTACCCCTTCTGCAAGGTAAAATAGAAAGTTGTTCCTTTATCAATCTCAGATTCTACCCAAATTTCACCACCATAAAGTTGGACGATTTTTGAGCAAATCGCTAGACCAATACCTGTTCCTTCATAACTGCGTTTATCAAGGCGATGGAAGAGTTTGAATATCTTATCAGCAAATTTTTGATCAAATCCAATTCCATTATCTTGAACAGAAATAAGGTAATGACTTCCTTTTTCTTGAGAATTGATATGTACTTCGATAGGGCGGTCTTTATCCCTAAATTTTATAGCATTATGAATTAATTGTTGGAAAACTTGAATAAGATGTGTGCGGTGTGCCGTGATTTCTGGGAGACGGCTCGAATGTACTTTTGCACCTGCATTTTGAATAGACGCATGAAGAATTTGTAAAATCTCATGTACGACCTCATTTAAGTCAACAGGTGTTTTAGGAATTTCAGCATTTTTGATAGTGGTGTAAGATAATAGATCGGTTAGTAGTGTGTTCATGTGTTTCGCACCATTAACGATGAAATCCATGTAATCATGTCCTTGCTCGTCGAAGGTTTTACGATAACGTCTTTCCAGTAAATTCGTAAAACTAATAATGCTTCTTAAAGGTTCTCTTAAATCATGTGCAACTACATAAGCAAACTGCTCTAGCATTTTATTGGATTGAGCTAATTTATTATTTTGATCTGCTATTTGTCGGTTTTTCTTTTCTAATAATGCAATCTCATATTTCTTCTCCTCTACCAATCGATTGATTTTACCATCTCGTTCTTTTGAGAATAATTGATTTTGAAGTTCTATAACCTGCTCCGCATACATAAATGCTTTTTCAAAATCTTTACTTTCTTGATAATAAGATTTTAGATTGCGAAGTATGTCTAGTTTCTCTTCTGTTAGATTATATTGATTGGCTAAAGTTAAACTCCCTTTATGAAACGATAAGAAGTGCTTGGGTTCATCTTGTGCTAGTTTCGTTTCTCCAATTCTAATTAATATTCGTACCTCTTCTCTATATAATTGATGTTCTTTTGCAATATTTAAAGCATTAAAATAATGATCTATGGCAGCTTCATATTCCTTTAAATCATAATTAGCTGTACCTATTCTAGCAATACACAAACACTTCATATACTGATAACCTCTAATTGCTTCAATCGCCTCAATGGTTTGTGTGAAATAGTTAATGGCTAATTGATATTGATCTTGAAAATGGTATGCCATTCCAATATTGTACAAGAAAAAGATACGACGATCTTTATCATCTAATTCCAGACAAATCCTCAATCCATCAAATAAATATTGAAAAGCTTGATCATATTGCTCTAAGCGTAGATAGACACTGGCAATATTATTATATAATGCTGGTTTGAGCTTTTTTAAATCATATTGTAAAATTTGGAGAAAATAAGTAAGCGAACGCTCAAAATCGGAACAGTCAAAAAAGTAAGAGCCTATTGCTAATAAAATACTTGCGAGTAACTCTACATCGTCCTCTAAATGATTTTGATAAATATCTAGTGCAGAGAAAAGATGTCGTTTTGCAACTGCAAGGTTTCCTTTTTGTAGGTTGATGCCGCCAATAAGGTGATGCAGCTTACATTCAATTAAATACTCTTCTTCATTTTGAGCCAATTCTAAACCTTTCTTAGCTTCTTCAAGTGCCTTATTCGGATCCTTTCTGCGAATCTCGTTAACATATCGAAGAATGTGATTTAAGGTTTCTGTATTGGAACGCATATAGTTGTTATTGATTATAGCAATATTTCCGTTGTTATCTTGACTAACCATAGTGAATTTGATCTTACATCTCTTTACTAGCAATTACTATGCTATTTTTCTAACCGATTGAAAAATAGTTACTAAAAATTAGTAAAAAATGATATATAAGTCTTTACAGACCAAAAGGTAATGGCGGAGTATCATTGGGTTCCGCTCCGAAAATGGAGGCGATATCTTCGTTTATTGCATTGATTTCTGTAGTTTCATAGCCCGTTTTCAATTGCAAATTTGTAGATAAGCCTAGTGTCGTGCTATTATTATTATCAACTCGTTTAATATTTAATCGTTTAGCAAGTCGAAGTAGTAATTCAAGATCTTCTGCTTGCTCTATTTCAAAACTTACTATCATATTAGTTTTATACTGGTTTTGTAGTCAAAAGGTTTTACATAAGTAGTCAAAAATAGAAT
>CAYLSF010000730.1:0-4381 GCA_964385675.1 uncultured Saprospiraceae bacterium | reverse complement strand
AGTATAGATTGAGAAGTCGTCCTGGAAAGTTGATGGTCAAGGTGAATCCTGTGGGAGAACAGCAATCTGTTTTTATTACAAAAGCAGAGATTGAGAAAATAATTGCTAAACGCTATTTTGGAGAAGGCATCGAAGATGTAGAAGAAGAGTTAAGACAGAAGCAATTAGGACAGTTGAACCTAGAGGATTTAGAGATGGTATTGGATAGGCATCCTTACATAGCAGATTCCGATGTTTATGTAGACGCACGAAATAATATCAAAATTGAAATTGAACAACGAGAACCAATTTTGAGAATAGTAGATGCTAAAAGTAAGCATTTTTATATTGATAAGGTAGGAACGAGAATACCAATTTCTGAACATGCTTCGGCAAGAGTGCCGATTGCTAACGGAAATATTCGGAGGGTAATTTATACCCCTGAAAATTTTAAAAAGGAAATAAAGAAATTGGCTCGGAAGAATATTAAACAAATAAAAGGTGTACCGCTCAAAGAATTAGAGTTTTTAGATTCTTTAAATACGGTGGATAGCTTGTTGGTGTTGACGAATTATATACAACAAGATTCCTTTTTGAAAGCACAGATTGACCAAATTTATGTGGATTCCAAGCAGGAGTTTATGCTAGTACCAAAAGTGGGACGCCATAAAATCATCTTCGGTTCACTGGATAATATGAAGGATAAATTCCTTCGCCTAAAGGTTTTTTATAAAAAAGCCTTGCCACACCCCGATCAGGGATGGCGAAAGTATAAACGCATTAACTTAAAATTTGATAAACAAGTAGTTGGTATTAAGTAGAGGTTAGTGATTGGTGATTAGTGACTGGTGATTAGTTTATTTTATGAAATTAATCATCAATTATAAGTAACCAATCACTAATAACCAATAACCAATCACTAACCACTGTAAACAAAATCGCTATGAATCAGAATGATATAATTGTAGCCTTAGACATTGGAACAACTAAAGTGTGTGCTATAGCAGGACGCTTTGATGAATATGGAAAGTTGGAGATTTTAGGCGTAGGCAAAGTAGATTCTGTTGGAGTCTTGAGAGGGGTCGTATCCAATATTGAAAAAACGGTAAAGGCAATTAGCGATGCGGTGGCTGAAGCAGAACGCCGTGCGGGGATTGAAATAGAAGTCGTACATGTCGGTATTGCAGGACAACATATCAAGAGTTTACAACATAGAGGTATCTTGACGCGTGATAGCATGCATGATGAAATTGGTCATAATGATATTCAGCGTCTAATTACAGATATGCATAAATTAGTATTGCCACCAGGTGATAAGATTATTCACGTGATTCCACAAGAATACACGGTGGATAATGAGCAAGGCATTACAGATCCGATTGGTATGTCAGGTATTCGTTTGGAAGCCAATTTCCATATTATTACAGGGCAGATTACGGCATCTAAAAATATTTTCCGTTGTGTAGAAAAATCAGGATTAAAGGTGGCTTCTTTGACGCTTGAACCAATTGCTTCTTCTGAGGCGGTCTTAACGCCTGCGGAAATGGAAGCTGGTGTTGCTTTAGTAGATATTGGTGGAGGTACAACCGACTTGGCAATTTTCCATGAGGGCATTATTCGCCATACGGCGGTTATTCCTTTTGGTGGTGAAGTGATTACCAAAGACATCAAAGAAGGCTGCAAAGTAATGAGTCATCAAGCAGAACAATTGAAAGTGAAGTTTGGGGCAGCTTTAGCCAATGAAGTATTTGATAATCGCATCATTACAATCCCTGGATTAAGAGGTCGTGAGCCAAAAGAAATTTCTGAAAAGAACTTAGCACGCATCATTCAAGCCAGAGTAGAAGAAATTTTTGACCATGTATATTGGGAAATTCGTCGTTCAGGTTATGATAGTAAACTAATCGGTGGAATTGTCTTAACAGGCGGTGGTGCATTATTGCGTCATATTGACAAATTGGTAGAATACCACACGGGCATGAGTACCCGCTTAGGTACACCTATTGAGCAATTAGCACATGGTTATGCGGAGGAAGTAAGTAGCCCAATTTACTCTACGGCTATTGGTTTGATTTTGAAAGGCTTAAAGAGTCAAAAAGTGGTAAAAACAACTAAGACAACCACAACTAGCAATGTCTTTGAAGATACTAAAGATAAAGCGGGTAAATGGTATGAAGACTTATTCCGTCGTACAAAGGAATGGTTTGAAGCAGAACCTGATGCGGAGTTTTAGTTTTCTTAGTGATTAGTTATTGGTTTTATTTCGATCAATAGTTAAATGCTGATGCTAAGGATAGAAAATGACTATCAATTATTATTTTTGAACAATAGAAAAGTCCTTTTTCAAGCAACATAAATATCTAAATTTTGAAGAAATACAGATTTTAAAAAAATCAAAATTCTTCATCTAAAATTAACAAAAAATGCAGTTCAACATACCAAATAATGACGATTCAATTATCAAAGTAATTGGCGTAGGTGGAGGCGGAAGCAATGCCGCGACACACATGTACAAGCAGGGTATTGTAGGCGTAGATTTTGCGATTTGTAATACGGATAATCAAGCGATGGATCTAAGTCCAGTGCCTATAAAAATACAGTTGGGTCCTAGCTTAACAGAAGGTAGAGGAGCAGGTTCTAAACCTAATATTGGCAAAGAAGCCTGTGTAGAGTCCATTGAAGAAATCAAAGAACTTTTGACGGATGATACTAAAATGGTATTCATTACAGCTGGTATGGGCGGTGGAACAGGTACGGGTGCAGCACCTGTCATTGCAAAAGCGGCTCAAGAGATGGACATCTTGACGGTGGGTATTGTGACCTTACCGTTTACGTTTGAAGGGCGCCGTAGAAACAATCAAGCAAAAGAAGGATTGGCTGAACTGCAAAAAAATGTAGATACGATTATCGTTATCTCCAATGATAAATTGCGTCAAATTCATGGTAATTTATCGTTAACCAAAGCCTTTAACAATGCCGATGATATTTTAGCAACGGCAGCAAAAGGTATTGCAGAGATTATCACCGTACCGGGTTATATCAATGTGGACTTTGAGGATGTAAACACCGTTATGCGAGGTTCTGGTGTAGCCATCATGGGGACGGCAGTAATGGAAGGAGAAGATAGAGCAAAACGTGCCGTAGAAGCTGCGTTGAATTCCCCCTTACTAGAGGATAATGATATCAAAGGAGCAGAACATATTTTATTAAATATTTCATCGGGTACAAAAGAAGTAACGATGGATGAGGTATTTGAAATTACGGAATATGTGCAAGAAGAAGCTGGACACGGTACAGATTTAATTTGGGGTAATTGCTATGATGAAGAATTAGGAGAGAAGTTGAGTGTTACCGTAATTGCGACAGGGTTTGATAAGGCTAAAAATCAGCCCAAACCTATCGAAGTAAAAAAAACTAAAGTAGCACCTGAGCCAAAGCCTCAACCTAAAGTTTATGTCTCGCTAGAAGAATCAAAGCCTGTGGCAAAAGAAGAGATATTTGAGGTTGGACACAAAGAAGGGGAAAAGTCGCATACCTATGAGTTTAAGCAACCGACTTTAGAAGAGCGAGAAAAAGATTATGGTGAACCCTATATCAAAAATGCAAAAGAGCAACGTAAAGAACTGACGAAGCGGGAAATCAGAGAGCGTAGAACAGCTCGTTTAAATAATTTGCATTTAAAATTAAATAACCCACAGGTTATCAATGAACTAGAAAGTGAGCCAGCTTATTTGCGTCGCAATATTGAATTAGACGATGTGCCACACTCTTCTGAATCATCCATGTCAAAATGGACATTAACCGATGATGATGTACCCGAATTGAAAAAGGGAAATTCTTTCTTTCATGATAATGTAGATTAAAGTGACTTTCGACAGTCGAGATTCGACAATCGAAAATTACCGAAAGTCGATTATTGAATCCCGATAGGGATCGGGACGATAATCGACTTTTAAGACGCATTTCATATTATACTAGCGCTTATCGCTGAAAAAACGGTGTCAATCTATTGCCTTTGGTAATATTTTCACCGTTTTTCTTTTCTCCTAAAAGAGCATGCTGGTATAATATGAAATGGATATCGCTTATACTTTACTGTATATTCAACCCTTGCTGTTCCACCACAAAATCAAAGGATAATTCCTCTATTCGTTTACCATCTACGGTAGCATTCCATACCCCGTGTCCTGCCCCTTGTATTGGATAATAGGCTATAGGAATTCCATTGGCATCATAAAGGGCTTTTAAATCCTCTGCTCCACTAAATGGAACAGTTGGATCTTCTGTACCATGCACAATTAACATCGGTGGATTATTAGGCTCAAAGTAATTATTGCCATAAACTAATTCATGTGCATCTAGGGAAATCTTTGAACCCCAAAAATCAAGTATGGTTTTGACT
>CAYLSF010000729.1:0-4390 GCA_964385675.1 uncultured Saprospiraceae bacterium | reverse complement strand
CCTTTAAAAACTCTTGAAATTTTGTTTAATTGCTGTTAAAAAAATTTTTTAATCAAAAAAGTATTGGTCTTTTAAAAAATATCTATAAATTTGATAGACCAAAAATTGGTTGACCAATTTAAATTCAACCAAAAATTAAATTAAAACAACATGGCTGAGTTTGATGTGTTAGACACTTTTAAGGAGATAAAAATTGAAACGCCCGTCGATAAAATCATTCGACAAATCAGAGCATTAATTACTTCAGGACAATTAAAACCTGGTGCGAAGTTACCATCTGAACGAAAATTAGCTGAAAAGTTAGGGGTTGGACGAAGTAGTGTAAGAGAAGCATTACAAAAGTTAGAGTTCTATGGTATTCTCAAAACGGTACCTCAAAGTGGAACACTAGTAGCAGGAATGGGGATCACGGCATTAGAGGGATTGATTACCGATGTTTTAAAAATTGAAAATAGTGATTTTGCTTCTTTGGTAGAAACGAGGGTACTGCTAGAAACAGAATCTGCACGTTTAGCAGCAGAACGGAGAACAGATGAAGATATAGAAGCTATAAGAGCGGCCTTAGTAGCTTATGAAAATACGGCATTAAAAGAAGGAGAAGCAGTTGAGCAGGATTTGATGTTTCATCTTAAAATTGCTGAAGCAAGTAAAAATACGGTCTTAAAGTCATTGATGTTGATTATCATCCCTGATATTATTAAAAACTTTATACAATTAGAAGTTTGTAAAGACGATCGTCCAAATAAGCCTATGGATGATCATAAAATCATATTACAACATATCATAGACCAAAATCCGAATGAAGCTGCTGCGTCAATGCGGACACATTTAAAAGATGTACTAGAATATAGTAAAACAATCAAGAAATCAATTTAGTATCAATCGAGATTCACATACAGGTATTCATTATAAGTAATGCTAATCATTTATAAATTCACTATATAAACCATTTTAAACCAAATCAATTATGAGAAAATATAGTTCAAATACGAGTTAATTTCCATTTAACACAAGTTGGGATAACCTCTATTATAGCTATCAATAAAAGATAGCGTTTTAGATGGTTGATAGTGATTGTATTATACAAAGCCAAAATGCTTTGCTGGCTTTCCTATGCCTACATTTTGCAAAAAAAATGCCCACTTCTATGAAGTGAGCAAATGTAATTAATTCAAAAAATTTTTGTTATGAAATCAAAATTACTAAATCATTTTAACATTCTCACCTTAATGTTAGGGTTTTGGGTAATGTTATTGGGTTTTCCTGCTATTGCGAATGGTGTGACCATCAATCAGGAAAATAAAGCCTTAGCCGTTTCTGGAAAAGTGACTGGAAGCGAAGATGGCTTGCCCCTCATTGGTGTGTCTGTAATCGTAAAGGGATCGAGTACAGGTACTACGACTAATATTGATGGGGTATATAAAATAACTGCCGAACCAACAGATATTTTAGTATTCAGTTATACAGGGATGAAAACACAAGAAGTGCCTGTAAAAGGTCGTGCTACTGTTGATGTCGCTTTAAATGCTGACGCAGCACTATTGGATCAAGTCGTCGTCATTGGTTATGGTACACAAAAGAAATCGCACTTAACAGGATCTATTTCTAAAGTAACGAATGAGAAATTGGATCAAGTTCCAGTCTCTCGTGTAGATGATGCTTTAGTTGGTCAAGTTGCGGGTGTCAATATTCAAATGACTAACCCAGAGGCGGGTGGAGAACCTACTATCAGAGTACGTGGTCCTGGTTCTATCACACAAGGCTCAAGCCCGTTAATTGTTGTGGATGGTATTGCTGTAGGAAATGATGCAGATTATTTATCAAGCCTTAATATGAATGATATTGAATCTATTGAGGTACTGAAAGATGCGGCATCTTCTGCGATTTATGGTTCAAGAGGGGCAAATGGTATCATTATGATTACCACAAAACAAGGGGTAGAAGGTCCAGCTCGTCTATCTTATGATACTTATGTAGGATTCAAGTCTGTTCCTGAAAATGATTATTTAACTTCAGTAGCAGACTGGTCAGATTATGTTAGACAGAATAATGGTGGTGTATTAACAGAAAGAATGGAGTACATCAATCTATTAGGAAATGAAACAGATTGGCAGGATGTAATGATGGATGGTGGAATGATTCATAGTCATTCATTGTCTGCAAGAGGAGGGACAAAAAATACTAAATACCGTGCTTCTGTAAGTTATGAAGATGATGAGGGGGTTTTATTAACAGATAACTTTAATAAATTAAATTTCCGTCTAAATGTTACTACAAAAATTTCTGATAGAGTTTCTTTTGGAACAACACTAAACCCTTCTTACACTCGTCAAAGAAGATTCCCTATTGGATTACACGATGCGATTCGTCAAGCAGCTTGGCTACCGCTGTATGTAACGGAAGAGAATATTCAATATGTTAGTGAATATACTAGAAGTGGACAATTTGCAGGCACGCAGGTTGGTGATTACGCTTGGGAACGTATGTTTGATGACTATGATTTAGTATCGGGTGCACCTGATCCAGACGCAAGTGGGACGGACATCAGTACGACCTCTAACACCTCTGCCTTAGCAAAAGTATTGGAGCGCGATAGAAGAAAGAACCAAATGAAAATATATGCCAATACCTATTTAAAAATTAAACTATTAGATGGTTTAAACTTTAAGCAAACGGTAGGTGGAGATTATCGTAATACTAGAAATATAAATTGGACAGGAACACAAGCGACTAGAAATGGTATTGGGGATGCAGAATCAAGTGTAGGTACAGCAAATCGTTTTCACTTAATTGCAGAAAGTACCTTAAACTACAATAAGACATTTGGACAACATGAGATTTCTGCCGTATTAGGTTATGGCTATGAAAAATGGAATCAAGATGAAGAGTATATAGAATCAACAGGTTTTACTAATGATTATATTAGAACATTTAACATTCTTGCGAACCTAACCGATGTAGAAACTTATCAAGAGGAATGGGCTTTGATTTCTTATTTCTCAAGAGTCAATTATGCGTATGCTGATAAATACTTATTGTCTGCAACTGCAAGATGGGATGGTAGTTCTTTATTTGGACCGAATAATAAGTTTGGATTTTTTCCATCGGTATCTGTAGGTTGGAGAGTTGGACAGGAAAGTTTTATGGAAAATGTTGACTTTATTGAGGACTTAAAAATCCGTGCAAGTTATGGAGCAACAGGTAATAACAATATTGACCCTTACATGTATGTAGGGTTATTGAATACTGTATCTACAGGTTTTGGGTTAGATGGATTTAACCCTATAAATATTGCAAACTCTGATTTGAGATGGGAAAAATTATTAGAATCTAATGTTGGTTTTGATTTATCTATCATGAATGGTCAATTTCAAATTGGATTCGATTATTACAATAGAACAAGTTCAGATTTATTGTTAGAATTAGATGTACCTGCGGTTACAGGTTTTGAAAGTGCTTTAGTGAATCAAGGAATTGTGGAAAATAAAGGATTTGAATTAGAAGTAACCTCTAATAACTACTCTTCAAAAGATTTCTCTTGGTCAACCACAGGTTTATTGACACACAATAGAAATACATTAGTTGACTTTGCAGGTGCGTCAGGACGAATTTCAATTTTGGATTCAAAAAGAGCAGCAGAATGGATTGCATTAGAGGGTTATCCGATTGCATCTTTTTATGGATATGTAGTGGATAAGGAAATTCCATTGGAATACATCAATGATCCATTCTTCCCTATCAATGGTCAATCTCAGGATATTTATGTGAAAGACTTAAATGGTGATGGAATCATAGACACAGATGATAGAACTTTATTGGGTTCACCTTACCCAGATTTTATTTGGAGTATTACCAATAATATTGAGTATAAAGGAATTGATTTTACATTTATGTTTCAAGGTTCACAGGGAGCAGAAGTTCGTAATATCACTTCTCAGTATATTAAAAATGAATTTTCAAGTAATCAAGATTACACCTCAGATTTCCCTGATAAGGATAAAGTGGTACAGCGTATTTTTACTAATGATGATATTCAAGATGCCTCTTATATCACATTGAGAAATATAAATGTAGGTTATACCTTCAAGCGTAGTCTTATTGATAAAATAGGATTCAGTAAGTTAAGAGTTTATTTCGGTGTCCAAAACTTAATTTACATTATGGCAGATGGATATGAAGGATATAATCCAGAAGGTGTTGACTTGAATAATGATGCAGAAAGAAGTCCACTAAACTTCGGTTATCAAAGAAGGACTGCCCCTATTTTCAGAACCATCAATTTTGGAATAAACGCTGGATTCTAAATTCAATATGAATGTGTTATCAGATACCTCTATGGCGTCTGATAACGCTCAAATAAAATAAAATTATGTTAAAAAAATTATTATAT
>CAYLSF010000728.1:0-4400 GCA_964385675.1 uncultured Saprospiraceae bacterium | reverse complement strand
TGACACTTAATAAACCGTTGTGTAACTATACTTCCTGTTCGCATAAATTATGGTTGAATATGAATATAAGCATAACTTTTATGAATAAAATTCGCAAAAAAGTTATAGTAAACGAAATTAAAGGTAATTCTTAAAATATCAAATATTTACGATAATTTTTTTCATTATTTGATAATAAAATTCATTTTTATACTCAAATACTAGCTTTTATTATCAAATAGTTCCATCAAATTAATGAAACTTAACTTTGAGGTTTCTTTAAAAACTGCTGTTTTTTATTAAAATATGGCTGTATTAAATTCTTTTTCTACAGATCATTGATTTTACAAAAAATATGATTTTGAGAGAAGGTAAGTAAAGTAAGATAATGAACTGAGATTTTGCTGCAATAACGGACAATAAAAAAGACTGCCAGAAAATGATATTCTGACAGTCTTGATTTTGGATATAAAGGGTATTTCCACTTTGGTGTCTAATTGTCCATCATTAGATTTATTTGACAAATTGTTGTGTAACGATACTTCCATCCTCACGAGTAATTTGCAGTATGTACTGCCCAGCTACCAAATCATCCGTAGGGATGGAGAATTGTGCATCTGTAATAGAAATGGTTTTGATAGCTTGCCCTAATACATTATAGATCGTAGCTAATCCTTTTCCATTTTCAATGATCACATAGTCCTCTACAGGATTAGGATAAAGTTTTACAGATTGAAGTTTAGAAGGTAATCTAGTTACTTCAACCACGTTTGAATATTCAAACTTACCGTCATTATCTATTTGACGCAAACGATAATAGTTTGTACCCGTAATAGGTGTTTCATCTACGAATTCATAATTAGATACTTCTAAGCTTGTTCCATTACCGGCTACCCAACCGATACGGTCAAACGCTGCACCGTCAGCCGAACGCTCTACTTCAAATCCTGCATTGTTTTCCTCACTTAAGGTTGTCCATTGTAAGCGATTGACTGCTCCTTCTGCCCTTGCTGTAAAAGTTGCCATTTCTACAGGTAACTCAGAAGAATTTGTACTAAAGGCTAAGGCTAAAGGTGAACTAAACATTGGACCACCTGCTCCGTCTTCACGATATTGAATGCCTTTTGTACCATCTCCATTTTCAATACCAATTAGAGCTTTATTCAAAAGATCAGTATGTACACCATCATCAGCACTACTTTCTGTATCATTGTACTGTATCTTAATCAAACCATTTGGATATAAGATAATTTGAAAAGTGATGTACTCATTGGCATCGTTATACTCATGATAATGCCACCAAGTTACCGCAAAATAAGTTCCATCTCCACCGTAGTAAATTTTTCCATCTGTTCTGTCATCTAAATCATCCCAGCATCCTGCAATAAATGTTTCTATACCATCAGTACTAGGAATGGTATAGTTTGCTCCAAATTCACCATGATTACTTACAGGAGAAGCAGCAAAACCTATAGCTCCATTAGTATTGATGTGTGCATTATTAGTCCGATAATTTGTTCCCCAAAAAGGAAAATCAAAACCAATATCAGGAATAGTAAAATATCCTTCATCAAAAGAACCTGATGTTAATGTAGTAATTTCTTGATGTCCAGATGACAGAGGATCAACCCAACTATAAGTAGGCTGTGAAGGACTTTCTACTGCTGCTGGTGTAGAATTAGCAAAATAATAGCCTCCAGATTTGGGATGTATTCCATCAGTATTATCAGGACCACCTCCATAATTATACTCTGGCTTAAAGGCCACTGCTAAATCAGAGCTAAATAAAGGACCTCCTGAGCCATTATTACGGTATTCAATACCTTTGGTGCCATCTCCATTTTCTATACCAACCAAGGCATCAGTTAAAATATCGGTATAGGTGCCATCATCTGCTGTACTTTCAGCGGCATTATATTGGATTTTGACCGTACCATCTGGATATAGAATAATTTGAAAGGTGATATATTCACTGGGATCACTCTTATCATAATAATGCGACCAGGTTATTGCAAAATAAGTGGCATCACCTCCATAATATACTTTTCCGTCTGTTCCTGCATCTAAATCCATCCAACAACCAGCTATTTTGACTAGATTAGCACCTGAGGGAATCGTTGAATTGGCACCTGTACTATTATCAATGCTTCCAAAACCAAGCATTCCATTACTATTTATACCAAGAGTAGTATAGTTTTTCTCCCAGAAACGAAATTCAAAACCAATAGAAAGCGAGTTTACAAAACTATTATCTGCATTACCTGTCCATGCTGTGATTTCTGTATGTCCTGCTGCTTCAGGATCAATCCAACTATAAGATGGTTGAAAAGGACTTCCAGCAGCATTAGCTGTTGAATTGGCAAAGTAATAGCCTGCAGATGCAGGGTGAAGCGGATCTGTTCCACTGGGTCCTCCTCCGTAATTAGGATTTTCTGGTGCTTCGTTAACTCCTATAGTAGCACTATTTAAAGCATAAAAAATATTTCCTATCGCTGCTACTTTTATACGTGTATTATTATTTGTAATATTGGGAACAGTAATTGTGTGACTTCCATCATTTGGAGTACTAGCTGCCAATGTACTAAGAACCATTCCTGCACTATTGACCAAAGTAATTTCTACATTGGCTACATTAATACCATTAGCTGTAGTTCCTGCAACATCCCATGTAACGGTTTTAGATTCTCCTGTCATCCAAGTCTCAATAAGACTACTATTTGAAGTAACTTGAAAAGGACCAACCGCTGCAACTGTAACAACCATATCGTCAGAAGTGGACTGCCCTCCAGTTGCTTGATTATCCCGTGCAGTTAGGTTAAAATTTAAAGTTCTTGCTACTGTAGGTGTTACTTCCCATGTGCTTTCAAGTGAACCATTAAAGACTGTTTCAAATGCGGGCATATAACGACTTGGACTAGCAGAAGGGGTAACTGAGCGGTATAGGGGGCCAGTAGTCGTCGTTGAAACTAAGGGATAAACATTGGGCTGATCCAAATCTAATTGATCCCAACCATAAGTAAGCGAATGCCCATCTGGGTCAGTAGCACTACCTGTTAGTACAAAAGGAGTTCCATTTGGAATGGTATAGTCACTGCCAGCATTGGCAATAGGCTCGTTATTTCCTGTACTTGTAGAATTTAAATTTTGACACGCAGGATAACTGGCCATGCTCATATAATCACCTGTATTGTTTATTCGGTCATTAATTTCTTTTAAACTAAGAATATGAAAATAAGGATCAGAGTTAGATTGTACGTTCAAACTATTACATATACCAGCATACGCCATAATAGTGGTTCCACCACCAGGTTCTGCGGCTGTGCTTGGGTTTGAAGTTGTACAACTACCGTCTCCATCTCCATTATAGGTATGATTTGCTCCAAATTGATGACCTAATTCATGTGCTACAAAATCTACATCAAAACCATCTCCTATTGGATTATTACTCCCTGTCATTCCTCTGGCTTTATCCGTGCCACATATTGAACCTCTTTGTGCCAAGCCTCCTCCTCCTGTATCAAAAACATGACCAATATGATAGGAGGAAGAAGCAATTAGACCATTTATTATTCCTGTACTTTCATTGAGTATTTTAGAAGCATCACCACTTGTAAAACCATCACTATTAATAAATATAACATCATCATTATTAGCATTAAGCACGAAGGTAACAGAAAGCTCTGTTTCGTAAATTCCTTTTACTCGGTTGATTGTAGTGACAATTGCTGATAATACAGCAGCTTTTTTTTGTGCTAAAGTGGCCGTGTTAGGAATACTTTGATTGGCTAAATGAAATGCAGAATACTCAACAGTAGTGGCTACGACTAAGTTATATTCTCTCATTAGTCCATCTGTGATGTTTCTTGGCATTCCTACGGTAGCAGGTTGATTGATTGCTGGTCTATCATTGGTAACACCGCAAGAATACATAGGCTGCTGTTGTATATCTGCTTTTGAATAAACTACATATTTTGTTCGGTCTTTGGTATAGGGATCAATGAAAACAGGTAACATACCTGCGGCACGAATCATAGCATGTACACCATCTGTCCCTACACTTAAATTGAGAATAGCTGTTGGATCTTGAATGCCATACCCTGTGTATGTTTTAATCATAGGGTATTTAGCAGCTAATCCAGGTTCCATTACAGGAGTTTCAAGAATCTTAAAACTTTGTAAACGTCCTTCCCTATTTGGAAAGGAAAGTATAGTATTCGAGTCGTCTATAGATGTTCTGGAGTGAGGAGGAGCAGTTTGAAGTGTCTTCTTCATTTCCGTAACATCAATGTCATAAATCCTGTACGAATTAGACGGTTCTTGTGCAATCCGTGTGGCGATAACTTCTGCATCAGCACTGATGGTAGCACTCGCTTTTTTCCAAATTGTTTGCCCAAACCCTACATGGGCAGTACAGAATAATA
>CAYLSF010000727.1:0-4401 GCA_964385675.1 uncultured Saprospiraceae bacterium | reverse complement strand
TAACAAAGGCTCTTCTTTATATGATTTTGAAAACTTAACCCTTGTGCACTATATAAATCAATCATTGAAAGCGCATTTTCTATTTTTTAGGGATGTTGATTATCTAGTACAAGATAAGAAAGATTGTTTCTATGAAATAAAGAATTTATTGTTGAATTACTCCAACAATAGCAGTTAAATTTAAAACAAAAATAGCATTCTAAATAAGTATTCTACAAAATACTTTAAACCAGATAATTATGATAAAAAGATGGCAACTCTTATGTTTATTCCTGTGCTTTACAGCAATTATTCATGCACAAATTCTAGATATTACACCTGTTTTCCCAACAGCAAATGATAATGTCACTATTATCTATGATGCTTCAGAAGGCAATGGCGCATTGGTAGGAAGTACACCAGTATATGCTCACGCAGGGTTGATTACTACAAATAGTACAACACCTACTGACTGGAAATTTGTACAAGGAAATTGGGGAACACCTGACCCTAACGTATTGATGACCGATTTAGGGAATAATAAACATCAAATCCAATACAGTATTCCAAGTTATTATGGCTTATCAGCAGCAGATATTCCTACTGTTTTAGAGTTAGCTTTTGTATTTCGTACGGCTGATGGCACAATCGTAGGACGTGCGACGGATGGTTCAGATATTTACTACCCTATCTATCCTGCAAATGCAGGTTTGTTAACTCGTTTTGTAAGACCGAATGACGATTTAGTGATTACGACAATTGGTTCTACTATTGATTTGAGAGCTGCGTCTAATGATGTCAATGCGACTATGACCATTACAGATAATGGAACTCAATTGACACAGACAACAGGGGATTTATTGGATTACACCTTGAATGTAACTACAGCAGGAAATCACTTAGTAAAATTAATCACAACAGATGGAAACACAACTGTTGAGGATTCTTTTTCTTATGTCGTTAATCCTGCCGTTACGGTACAAGATCCACCAGCTGGATTAGATTTAGGTATCAATTATACGAGTGATACTTCTGTTACCTTAAAATTTTATGCCCCCAATAAAAACTTCATCTATGTATTAGGTGATTTTAATAATTTCCAACCTGATGCTAATTACTATATGAACAGAGGAACAGACGGGGCAACATGGTGGTTAGAAATCACAGGGTTAACACCACAACAAGAATATGCTTTTCAATACTTGGTAGATGGTGATTTGTATGTAGCCGATCCATATAGCGAAAAAATATTAGATCCTTGGAATGATGGATTTATTCCTTCCATTACTTTTCCAAACCTAAAGCCCTACCCTAGTGGTGGTCAGCATATTGTTTCTGTTCTACAAACTGCTAAGCCTGCTTACAATTGGCAAGTTACCAACTTCACAAAACCTGCTAAAGAAGACTTAATCATTTACGAATTACTTGTAAGAGACTTTATTGCTCGTCATGATTATGAGACAATGTTAGATACCTTAGATTATTTATCTAATTTAGGAATCAATGTAATTGAATTAATGCCGGTTACGGAGTTTGAAGCCAATGAAAGCTGGGGCTATAATCCATCTTTCCACATGGCATTGGATAAATATTATGGAACACCAGAAGCCTTAAAAGACTTTATTGATGAATGCCATGCAAGAGGAATTGCGGTTGTATTTGATGTCGTATTTAATCATGTATTTGGTCAAAGTCCTTTAGCTCGATTATATTGGGATGCTGCCAATAATAAACCCGATCCATCTAATCCATGGTTAAATCCTGACGCCCGTCATCCTTTTAATGTTGGGTATGATGTTAACCATGAAAGTCAAGCTTCTAAAGATTGGATGGATAGATGTGTGACGTACCTCATCAATGAATATAAAGTAGATGGATTCCGTTTTGATTTATCTAAAGGATTTACACAAACGAACAATCCAAATAATGTAGGGGCATGGGGGGCGTATGACGCTTCTCGGATTGCGTTACTAAAAAGACTTGCAGATGTTTGCTGGATGGCAGATCCTAATTTTTATGTAATGCTTGAGCATTTTGCAGATAATTCAGAAGAACAAGAATTATCTAACTATGGCATGATGCTTTGGAATAAAGTACACGATCAATATAAGCAAGCGGCTATGGGATTTTCGGGTAGTGATTTTTCTAATGTCTATCATGGTTCTCGTAATTTTAATGATCCGCATTTGATTTCTTATATGGAGAGTCATGATGAACAACGATTAATGTATGAAAATATCAACTTTGGAAATTCTAGCGGTAGTTATAATATACAAGATCCTGCTACGGCATTAGAAAGAATTGCATTAGCCAATACTTTCTTTTTTACCATCCCTGGCCCAAAAATGTTTTGGCAATTTGGTGAAGTAGGCTATGATATTGATATTAATTTTGGATGTAGAGTTTGTAATAAACCAATCCTTTGGAATTACTTCCAAGAAACAGACCGTCGTCGATTGTATGATATTTATAAAGCATTGATTGAATTAAAAAATACACAGCCTGTTTTCCAAGAAGGGACGGTCGATTTATCGCTTTCCAATGCAAATTTCAAACGAATCAAATTATCCCATGCTTCTATGGATGCTGTCGTATTAGGTAATTTTGGTGTAAATTCAGGGAATATAAATCCAAATTTCCAGAGCACTGGAACATGGTACGAATTCTTTACAGGGGATAGTTTAACAGTTACGCAAGTCAATACGCAGATTAATCTACAACCTGGTGAATATAGACTCTATACCTCTGCACCATTAGCATTACCAACCATCACAAATACAACACCATTGGAAAAAACTTCTTTTCAATTGGAAGTATTCCCAAATCCAACCGAAGGACAGGTATATGTTAAATATGAATTAGAACAAGCGGCAGAAGTACGAATCGAAATCTTTAATATATTAGGACAACGTGTAGATTTCATATCGCCTTCTACCCAACCTTCAGGTACTCAAATCTTGACCTGGAATGGTAATCATTTACCTGCCGGTCAGTATTTTATCACCTTGAATGTTAATAATGAATTGGAAACTAAACGTGTTGTAATTCAGCGATAGATTTGACTTTTTATGAAATGAAAAAGCCATCAGTGATTTATGCTGATGGCTTTTTTAATATTACTTATGGATATTCCAATCCAATTCTGTATTTGCTAACAACTTACTTTCGTAATATAATCTCAATTCTTCTGGTTCAATACGCATTAATTTGATACCAACCTCATTTCCTTGAAACAGCTCATCATCTATCTTACTAAGTTTAGAACCCGTTTTTTCATGCTTTTTAACAAGATGTTCTTTTAATCTTTGTTTAATATAAGATGATTTTCTCTGACCAACATATCGTAAATTCCATTTATTTGAGTCTTTCTTTTTAGTATACAATCCATATAAATTTGGTTTTTCCTTCCAAAATTTTTTAAAATGATCATTTACTATTTGAAAGTTTACAGTTCTTTTATCAGATACTCTTAACACATTGGAGGTGTCGTTAAAGAAATCATAAATCTTTTCAAGATGAAAAACAGTTTCATCAATTCTCAATACTGATATTTTCTCGTGCATTTTTTTATATATTACAATATCTCTATTATTTTTCCGACTCTACCTTAATATGCTTCAATACTCGTTGATGAATTCGATGAATAATAAAATCTGACCAAGCAGACCAATAAATTTCTGGGGTAATATTAACTTGATACCAAGTTGTTCCCTCCAATGCTGTTGTATTCTCATCAATTTGAATTAATTTAAATTGTCCTTTATACGATTTAAAATAACCATCTAAATGTGGAGGATGAATATCCCAAAATGGATTAAATTCATTCATAGGAATGGGTTGTTCTTTCACATCAAATTGTAATAAGGAAGGTTCATTCCATGTCGTAATAGGTTCTACAAAACTTCCTGTGGTAAAATTACAATAACGAATAGCCCCAACACCTTCTCCCTTGATGGTAGCATTAGTAGGATACGAAATTCCTGTTTTAAATATCCAATCTGTGGGTTCAGGTATTTCATCAAAAGTCACCACATTATGCCATACGTCATGGATATTGGCATTAACGATAATGTTTGTTTTTATAGGAATCAGTCCTTTTGGCTCATTCACCTTATCAAAACTCATCATGCCTATCGTCATCAATATCAAAAGTGTCATAATATTTTTAGGTGATTTATCTTGATTCAACATCGCTACATATACGCCTAAAAATGTCAGTAAGGCTAAAATTGGAGACGCCATAATGATACAAAGCAAGCCTTCTAAGGCAAAAATCAATAACCCCAAACACGCTAACCCTAAGGTTATGAATCCTAATCGATGTGCTTTTGGCGTTGTAATTTCTTTTGTTTTACCCACTATAAATGGAGGTAAAAATCCCATTAATAAAGGAATTAATATAAATACCGTCCATCCATATTC
>CAYLSF010000726.1:0-4402 GCA_964385675.1 uncultured Saprospiraceae bacterium | reverse complement strand
GGAATTGAGAGTCATCTTGTTTTATTGATAAAGATGTTAAAATTTGAGTTTTTGGTGTTTAGAATAACTAAAAAAGCCGCTGTCGTTTTTAAACAACAGCGGCTTTTTTATGATAAAATTTTGGGAAAATATTTACAATATTATTATCTAAGTATAGGGCAGAAATAATTTTTCTTAGTATCCAAGAAATCGCTGATTAATTATCGTAATAACATAACTGTTCCAATTCGTTCTACGACTACTCCATCTAATTGAGTGATTTTTATTCGATAAGTATAAACACCTTGCCTTAAAAATTTGCCATCTCTAGTTCCATCCCAGCCCATATTTGGATCCGTTGTTTCATATAATTTCTCTCCCCAACGATTAAAAATTAACATTTGAAAATCACTATTTTCTCCAAATACTAGAACAGGTCGAAAAGTCGGACTTACACCTAAGGGATTGAAAGCATTAGGAACGTGAATGGTTGTAGGGTGTAATACGCAAGTTGTATTCGATTGACTTTGAATGACTTCCATTTCATCATTTGGAAATTCCATAATGGCTTGAGCAACTACATAATAACAAACTGTAGCTTCTAAAGGATTGTAACCATCAACTTCATCTAAATAAGTAAAGGTAGTCGCTGAAACTACATCAACTAATGCAGCCGTACCATCGACTACACGATAAATTTGATAAGACGTTGCTGCTCCAAATTCAATATTGAATGGTGTCCATTCCAAGCGATTTTGAAAATTATCCCAAGATGAAGCAACTAAACTGATAGGTTGTCCTATGTTAGATAAAACATTTGTACCACAGCTATCTGTACTTTGTATTTGATAAGTTGGATATGGACGCTCCAACGAATCTGTATCTATATGTGTATTCCCTGTAGCATCTAAAGGAAAAGTTGGTGTTAAGGTTGCAATTGTTGTATTAGTTGTATCACCCAAAGAGCGTAAAATTTGAGTCGTTTCAATATCTGCATCAACATCCCAACGCCAAGTTAATTCCACTTGATTATTGGCATTAAAACTCACATTTGTTAAATATAATTCATCTTGTGTTTCTACAATATCAATGGTTCTACAAACCGTATTGGTACTTGAAGCTTCACTGGTATTTAGCTCAACCGCCCTAGCTGTAAAGCAAACCAAATCCCCATCTTGAATATCTTCATAGGTAAAAGTAGTTGTACTACCAGTTTCATTCGTTACCAATTGTGGTACACCACCATTTACACTGACGCGTACTTGCTGTACATGAATAGGATTTAACCAACTTTGGTACATATTCCAATTTAGCGTAACGGATTGCTCACAACGATTCACTACTGCATCAAGAATAATGGTGCGATGAGGCTGATCGTACAATAAACCATTATTACCACAAGCATCCATTGCCGCAATAGTATAAGTTTCTTGTGTTGTGGTAGATGCCGTTAAATCGCTAAAAGTTGTATTAGTCCTTCCAAAAACAGTATCAATTGCCACAAATCCACCTGGACTTTCTTTGTAAATAATATAAGCACTCGTTTCTTCTGAAGGACTTACATACCAACTCACATCAACCCCCCCATTAGGATTGATGGAAACCGCCTTTAACTCTGGTGTGACGGGATCAAGATTATCTAAAGTATTGGATTGATTCGGTACTTGATTTGGACAAAACTGATCCGTCGTCATATAATAGTACCAAGTATCTGTATTACCATTAGCACTCGTATGTGTATAAGTGGTTTGATTTTGATCCGTAATGGTTGTAATTAGATTAAAGACATTGGAGGGATTATTTGTACCATAAATTCTATAGCCATTAAATGCACCACAATTGGTTAATGTAGGCGTTTCCCACGTTAATTGCACACTACCATCAAATAAGGTAGAAACGCAAATTAGATTGGGAGCTTGAATTGTTTGTGCTTTGAGGGTACAGCCCATTAAGGCGACTATGACAATCGTTAAAAGTTGTTTTTGCATGTTTGCTTTCTAATTTTGAATGAGGAATTTTGAATTTTGAATGTTTAGAATGCTGAATTTTATTCAAAATTTATTCATTCAAAATTTAAAATTATCACCTCACCCAACAATCACTTGATATTGATCTTCTTCTTGTAAATACTCGTTGGCTAAACGTTGAATAGTGTCGGGTTGAATGTGCTTGACGGTTTGTACTAGATTTTCAAAATATTGAAAGGGTACATTTTCAGTCACCAAAGTTTTGACAACTTCTGCCACATTAAACGCTCCATCTAAATACGTAAGGAAATTACCTAATAAGTAGTTTTTTACCATCTGTAATTCTTCATTACCAACGGGTTCTTCTCTTAAACGCTTAAATTCTCTATATATTTCTTGCAAGGCATCCGATGTACTTTCTTTACGTACATCTGCACTCACAAAATAATAAGCATCATGTACCATGGATTCTATAACGGAATATACGCCATACGTATATCCTTTTTCTTCCCGTAAGTTTGCCATGAGTCTTGAGCCAAAATATCCTCCTAATATGGTATTTAAAACATAAAAATTCTGAAAATCCACTTCACTTCGTCTCGCTATTCTACGTCCAATCCTGATAGAGGTTTGAAGTCCTTCTACTTTTGGAAATTCAATCTTTTTTTGTGTATTAGGAGAAAGCGTAGCTTTTTTTATTACGGACTTCCCTTTAGGTAGGTTACGTCCTATATATTGATTTAGGAGTTGAATAGTATTTTTATCGGGTTGCCCACTCAAGATTATAGTACAGTTACCCGCTTTGTAGTTCTTTTGAAAATGCTGTACTATATCTGTTTGATGTAACGTATCATAAATTGGCAATCGACTGTTGTAACCATACGGATGTTCAGAACCATAAATGGCTTCTGTTACTTCTCGATATGCCATCACATCATTTTTTTCTAAATCAACCCTTAGCCGTTGCCGACTTCTTTTAATATATTGTTGTAATTCATCCTCGGGGAAAGTAGGTTGTGTCAATACATCTGCAACATAAGGGATTGTTTTGTCAAAATGTTTAGTCAAACAATACAATACCAAATTAGAAGAATCCAAATTGACAGGAAAGCTCATAGAACTTCCCCAAAAATCTATTTTTTCTGCAATCTCACCTGCTGAATATTGATTGGTTCCTTCTTTGAGCAAACTTGCCGTAGCACGGCTCACTAGTTTTTTATGTTCATACCATCTTCCTGCATTGATGATGACTTCCATCTTTAATATGGGTTGAGTTCCCATGTTAATAGTATAAACTTTTATACCGTTATCTAATGTATAGATAGTGGGCAATGGTAAAGTCAAATCTCTAATTTCCTGTAATGGCGGTGGTATTTTACGATTTGGCATATTAGATTATACATTGAGTATTGTATAATACAAAGGTAGGTTAAAATTATAGGGTTTAGCGTATTGAATTTAAAATTTTAAAGCAATTATCTAAGGGACTCGCTACCCACGCTTTCGTGTTTTTACATAATAATCTTCATTAAGCGTGTGAGTATGTATAGGTCTCATTAACATTTTACACTTTTTAACTTGACTAATCTTTTAAGTCTCGCTCCATTAAATATAAATCCAATCCTTTTCCCCAATAATCTTTCTCTGTTTTTATTAGGGAATAGTTAAACTTTTCAAAAAACTTATAGGCTAGTTGAGAAGTTGATACCACTAATTTTTCTACCTGTTGATTCTGTTTAAGTATATTTAAACAATGTTTTACTGCCTTTGTTCCTAATCCATATCCTGAGGAATTTGGATGAAAAAATATCCAAGTTATTCGTCCTGATTTGTCACTTTCTTTTACATAACACCCTACTCCTCCTACTATTTTTCCTTCGTGTTCTACTGTGAAGTAGGTTTCGCTATAGTCTTGTAAATATTGTTCAAAATCTTTAAGCTCATCAGGGTCAAAATACTTAGGGGTATTAAGCCTAAAAATCTCCATCAATTGTTCTTTATCAGATATTCTATACGGTCGTATCATTTTGGATTTTTATGCTATTAATTTTCTTATCTAGGATAGAGTTTTTCAACTCGTTCTTTAAGTTCTTGATTAAATTCTAGATACATAGACTTCATATTATGTGTAACAAGTTTTCCTAAAAAATGAGTTGCCCCTCCCTCAACACCATCCGTTTGAATAAATCGAGTATTTCCATTGGGAAGTTCTTCCAATTTATAAATATGATGATCTTTCATGCCCATAGCTAACGGATCAGACCAACCAAAGGAAACGCCTTCTTCAAATTCAATAATCGTATGCTCAAACTCCATATTATTTTGTCCTAACGGAGCTTTAAAATAAGATTTTGCTTTACCGCCTTGTTTAAATTCCCCTTCAATTCCTTGAAACGAAGAACTCCATTCGGGCGTTTTCTCAAAATCTGTTAACACAGACCAAACTTGATCTCTTG
>CAYLSF010000725.1:0-4410 GCA_964385675.1 uncultured Saprospiraceae bacterium | reverse complement strand
CATAATGGATTACGCTAGAAAAATTGAAGGAAGTATAAAGGAAAATTTGTAGCAAGATGGGTAGGTTATTATTTTCCGCTTCCCTAATACCCACCTTCATAATATTTTAGACTTTTGATTTTAGAAATATTGACAATATGACTTTTATGAATTCTATAAAAGGTAGATGAAGGTAGTAATGCTAATAAATCAGCAAGACTTTTCCGAGTAGAATACTGCTGTACTTGAGTTTGTATTAGGGTTTTACCATTGTGCCGAGAGAGATAATAAATATCATTTAAGTAAATTTTGGTATGCCTATCCAATGTTTTTATCAAAATAGAATTGTTATCGGGTTGCTCATTAATTTTATCTCCAATTAGCCATTGAGTCGCTTCTTTAAAGTTCTCAAATATTTGAGCTTCATATTGGTCATTGACTTCTAAAAGCCGATTAACGGAATACTTTGCGGATTCATATGGAGAGTAGAGAAAAGCTATTTTTTGCAATCCAATATCAATGACTCTAGGCATAAAATCCTGTTCTAACCATCGAATGGCTTGTGTCCATGAGCCTTTTACTTTGCGATTGTCATTAATGGCATGATAACATTCCTTTTCTTGCATGACTTTAAAGATAATTTCACAGCCATCTTTCACTTGTTGTACATTGAGATAACCCTTCCAATCTATATGAAGAAAATGTGCTTCATAATAGTGCAGTTCCATATAATTGCTTTGATGTAATGTTTTCATCTGGAATAATTGATTATACAATTATGTAATGTACAAAGACATTTCAGATTTTGAAAATACCGTTCAGTCCAATTTTCATAACGTTGGGTATGAAATGCTTCACTCAATAGAAATATGCTGTAATTTTTTTATAATATTGATGAAAATTTCACAGTCATCAATTAAAACCAAATATATATTATGTGGATTAAGGATTTAATAATGAAACCAACAGACTTGCCTTATGACTTTGAGGAGTGGAAAAAATTACCGTTTCCAGAAAGAGCCAAAAAGGTATGTCAAGCTTGGGCAATGCAAGGGTTTGGAGCACCACCTTTTGCGGTTATTTTTTATACGCTAAAAATTGCTTTTTATATATGGATGTGGACGGTGTTTTGTTCTTATTCTACGGATTTAGGAGGAACAGATACGATAGGAGAATGGTGGTTTAAATTGGAAGCCTTAGGGAAATTCGTAGTGTGGACAATCTTGATTGAAGTATTTGGTTTTGGAGGAGCAAGCGGCCCTTTAACAGGGCGATATATGCCGCCTTTGGGTGGAGTTACCTATTGGCTAATCCCTGGTACAGTAAAGTCTCCGATGTTTATGGCAACAGGAGATAAACGTACCATTTTAGATGTTTTGGGCTATGCGGCTTTATTGTATTTCTTAGTAGCGGCTTGTATCGCTCCTGCGATTACGCCTGAAGTAGCGTTACCCATTTTAATTCTATTACCAATTTTAGGGATTTTAGATACACAAATCTTTTTAGCCGCTAGGGCGGATGTTTGGTATCCTGCCTTATTTGTCTTTTTATTTCCTGCAGAAACAGGGGGAGCGTTAAAAATTGTGTGGTTTTCTGTTTGGTTTTGGGCAGCCTTTTCAAAGTTGACTCCCACATTTACATCAGTAGTAGCGGTCATGATTTGTAATAGTCCATTTTTAAATTTCAAATGGCTCAAACGGATGATGTTTAAAAGCTATCCCGAAGATTTGAGACTGAGTCAAGCAGCTATTTATATTTCACATTTTGGTACAGTGGTCGAATTTGCCTTACCTATTTTATTGATGACAGGTACATTTTTAGGCTGGTCGCAAGAGGTGATGTTTTATTGCTTGATTGGAATGACGGCATTTCATGGCTTTATTTTTATCAACTTTCCAATGGGCGTTCCGATGGAATGGAATGTCATTGTAGTATATGGCGGTTGGGTTTTATTTGGATTTAATCCCGAGTTGATGCCAACAGATGTGACGAGTATGGCGATTATCGCTCTATTTGTCATGTGGTTTTTGTTCTTTACAATTCTGGGGAATTTCTTTCCAAAATATATCTCCTTTTTGTTGTCCATGCGATATTATGCAGGAACTTGGCCTTATTCCGTTTGGCTATTTAAAGGGAATACAAAGCTAGAAAAGCTGGATGCGAATATCAGAAAAACCTCACCTGATGTGCGAAAGCAATTAGGCTTGTTTTATGATGAAACCACCTCTGATGCAATATTATCTCGAATGATTTCTTTCCGTATGATGCATTTACCCGGTAGAGCATTACAAGATATTCTACCTAAAGCCGTAGATAATATTGACGACTATCAATGGACAGAAGGCGAATTTATAGCAGGAGAAGTAATTGGTTGGAATTTTGGCGATGGACACTTACATCAAGAGAAACTACTGACTTCTGTACAAAAACGTTGTAATTTTGAAAGTGGTGAATTGAGAGTCATTATGGTAGAATCCCCTCAATTACACAATGGTCGCTTGCATTGGCGAATTCACGATGCTAAAGATGGCTTAATGGAAGAAGGTTATGCCTACGTTAAAGATTTAAAACAAAAAATGCCGTGGCCAACATGGTAAGTAAATTTCGGATGTATGATTTCGGATTTCGGTAATTCGATTCCGAAATCATATATCCGAAATCCGAAATAAATACGATGTACGATGCAGTAATAGTCGGTTCTGGTCCAAATGGATTGAGTGCAGGTATCTTTTTAGCTCAAAAAGGGTTAAAGGTTTTGATACTGGAAGCAGTCGAAACGGTTGGTGGAGGAACACGCACGGCAGAATTGACGTTGCCTGGTTTTCATCATGATGTTTGTTCGGCAGTGCATCCTATGGGCGTTTTATCTCCCTATTTTCAAACATTAAACCTAGAGCAATATGGACTAGAATGGATTTATCCCGATGCTTCGGTAGCCCATCCTTTGGATGATGAAGAAGCGGTTATTTTATCCAAATCGGTGGAAGAAACCGCAGCAAATTTAGGTATTGATGAAAAGGCATATAAGAAATTGATTCAACCTATCGCTAATCATGTAGATTGGCTATTGGAAGATAGTTTGAAACCATTAGGTATTCCAAAACATCCCCTTTTTCTAGCAAAATTTGGAATGAAAGCTGCCTTACCAGCTACAACGTTTGCCAATTTCTTTTTTAAAGGAAAACGAGCCAAAGCCTTATTTGCAGGTTGTGCAGGGCATAGTGTCTTACCTTTTGATAAGTTTTTTACAGCAGCGTTGGGCTTAGTATTTGCCGCTTGTGCACATGAGGTCAATTGGCCTTTTGCCAAAGGTGGTTCGCAGGCTATAGCAGATGCGTTACTAAAGTGTTTTCAAGCCGCAGGGGGCGAAATTCAATTCTTGACAAAGGTGACAGATTTTAAACAACTCCCAAAAGCAAAGACGTATTTGTTTGATACCGATCCGCTGCAATTAGCAAATATTGCAGGGAATGAACTACCTCAAAGCTATGTCAAGCGTTTAAAAAAGTATAACTATGGTATGGGTACATTTAAGGTTGATTATGCCTTGAGTGAACCAATTCCGTGGAAAGATAAACGATGTCTAAAGGCTTCAACCGTTCATTTAGGCGGAACGATTGAAGAAATTGTATTAAGCGAAAAAGCCGCTTGGAAGGGTCAATATTGCGAGAAACCTTACGTCTTACTCGCTCAACAAAGTCAATACGATGATACTCGAAGTCCAAACAGACAACATACGGGATGGGCATATTGTCATGTGCCTTTTGGCTCAGAACGAGATATGTCTGTCGAAATAGAAAATCAAATTGAGCGTTTTGCACCAGGCTTTAAAGACACCATTCTAGCGAAAAGTAGTATGAGTCCTAAAGCCTTTTATCGTTATAATTTAAACTATCTAGGCGGTGCAGTAACGGGTGGTGCCGCAGATATAACTCAACTTTTTACGCGTCCTATCGCTCGATGGAATCCCTACTCTACACCAAATCCTAATATTTTTATTTGTTCTGCTTCTACCCCCCCTGGTGGCGGAGTACATGGAATGTGTGGCTATTGGGCAGCAAAAAGTGCTTTTGAACGGATGACATAAGTTATTTTAACCTAAACTCATCTGACAACTTGAAATCATCTGATGAGTTTAGGTTTTAAAAACAGAGAGGAATAAAGCGTTAAAAATTTTCAGATACATCAAAATCCAGTTGCTACTAGTTTAAAGAACTATTAGATTCATTTAAAAATGTCAACTACTTTGTATCATCTTGATACATCTCAATTTTTTTTGACTATTCTTTAGTTTTAATCGGCATTGACCAAGTATGGCAGAGAATCTTCCAGCTATTATCTTCTAAAATCCAAGTTATTGAATAGCGACCTTGACCAAGTATGGTTTTGGTATTCAATGTTATATCCTTAAAAGTACCATATTCAAAAGCC
>CAYLSF010000724.1:0-4411 GCA_964385675.1 uncultured Saprospiraceae bacterium | reverse complement strand
CATTACTAGCAATTAAAATATTGTATTCATTCCCTAATAATTTTTGAATTGATTGAGTTCAAAATGGGATAAATTGTACAAATTTGGTAAAATAAAAAGAGGCTTGATGTTAGAACACCAAGCCTCTTTTTATAATTAGAGCTGTCTGCAATCATTTTACATTAGCAAATCTTACTTTTTCTTAAATTTAAACTTTTTCGTAGTCGCCTGTTCTCTAATCGCTTTAAGCATCACATTATCTAAAGTCAGAGATTCAGCACTTTTTTTACGCTCTGCTTCAATGTGTTTCTGACGCTTTACATTCAAGTCTTTGATTTTTTGCTGAATTTCTTTACGCTCTGACTTCTTCTTAGCTAAGAACTTTTTTTGTTCTTCTTTAGTTAAATCCTTCATTTCTTCAGGAAGACTCTCTTTTTCCACTTTCTCTAAAACCTCATCATCAGATTCCATCGCATCTACTAAGTCCCAAGATTCATTTTTGTACGCAGAGCCAGATTTAGAAACCGCTCTTTCCACTGTATTTGCTTGACTGTATTTAGCTGCATTCATATCTTGACGACTTTGACGCATTTTCTTTTGTACACCTTCTCTACCGTATCCGATATAGGTATCATTTAGATTACCATTTAATTTTAAGATTTCATCGTCATAAGGCGTTTTGATATGCACTACTTTTTGATCTTGATTAATATTTAGATATTTACCATCTGCACAATCTGCTGCATCTTTCCAAAAAGTACGAACGCCTTTTTGATAGTCCCCACAATGAATCGTATTAATCATAATACCTTTTGAAATAGCATTTTTACAAGACACCTTATAATCCACAGGTCCTTGATTGAAAGGCTCATTTCCAGCAATAATAATTAATTTCAAATCATCATTATTATCTGACCATTCTAGTTGATTAGTTGCTTCTTTAATCGTCCATCCGCAGTATTCATCGCCTCCTCTTGTATTTAATTCAAATAATTTTTCTGAAATTAAATCTAAGTCTGCTGTTAAATCAGATACTTTACGAATGTAACCTTGTGATGCGGATAAACGGCTATTTCCATAGTCAAATAATGCAATTTCAATGACAGGAGCTTTTCCATTTTGTTTAGATGTGGCTAACTCATTGACCATTTTCCAAAGTTGAGATTTAGCTTGATCAATTAAGCCATCCATACTATTACTTGTATCTAAGCATAAGGCAACTTGAATTTTGGGTTGTTTCTTGTCAGCGTGATTGGTAATTTTAGAAGAAGCTTGAGCCGTTGGTAAATACGCCATAAGGCATAAAGCGGTGGTCATAAACCATGCAATTAAATTTGTCATGTTGTTTGTTTTAGTAATTGGCTGCTAATCGGTTGTTTTGGTGATTAGGCACGCTACAAAAATAACTTTACAATCTGAACGGCTACTTTTTCCCTCACTCTTCATTAAAAAATCTAGGAATAACCCGCTATTCTACGATTTTTTGCTTCGATTGAGAAAAAAATTAGCTTGTTTCATCCCGATAGCTATCGGGAGTAAATTTATTTTTTCCTCGTGCCTTAGAAAAGAGCAGCTAGTTTGTTCATAAAAAAAAAGGAGACCTTCTTTGGTCTGCACATAATAACTAGATGTGAAAATTATTAATTGTGGTGTGTGTAGATATTTTTTTGTAAAGTTGAATTTATTCGACTATCATTTTAACAGTCGATTGAAATCGACTTTACAGGTATTTCTTAAACTTTGAACCTATAGTGTTGTTTTTGAAAATGAATTACTTACACTAAGTAATGTTAGTGATGAGAAATAAATAAGTTGCTCCAAAAAAGGAAGTTATTTTGTCCCGATAGCTATCGGGATAGAATGAGGTGAAAAATCGTAGAATAACGGGTTATTCGTAGATTTTTCAAACGAAATTATAAATTAAAAGAACAACTTTAGTGGGGTTAGTTATTTATTTCTCATCACTTATGATTTTAAAAACTAAAAATTTCAAAATAAAGACATGGAAGTAGCAACAATAGGAGGCGGATGTTTTTGGTGCGTAGAAGCAGTATTTCAACGTTTAAATGGTGTTAGTGCAGTAGAATCAGGCTATGCAGGTGGAAAATTTAAAAACCCAACGTATAGAGAAATCTGTACAGGATTGACGGGGAGTGCAGAAGTGGCACAAATTACGTTTGATCCAGCAATCGTAACCTTTGAAGAAATTCTAGAAGTCTTTTTCAGGACACACAATCCGACGACCTTAAATCGTCAAGGTAATGATAAAGGAACCCAGTATCGGTCTGTTATTTTTTATCATAATGATGCTCAAAAGGAAATTGCAGAAAAGGTGAGCAAGGAATATGCTCCTCAATTTTGGAATGATCCAATTGTAACAGAAATTACACCACTACATAATTATTCAAAGGCAGAGGCATATCACCAAAATTATTACAATGATAATCCTAGACAAGGATATTGTGTTTATGTCGTTGATCCAAAAGTTAAGAAATTTGAAAAGGAGTTTAAAGATAAGCTCAAAGTATAAGTTATAGTCATCAGGTGAGTTAATTTGGTTTTCTACCTTTAACTCACCTGTTGACTCTTTTGCTCCAAAATTAACCCCCAAATACTACATTCATAGCGGCACAAATCTTTTCTTTAGCTTCTTGTAAATCCGCTTCGGTATGAGCCGCAGAAACAAACCCAACCTCATAACCAGAAGGCCCAAGATAAACGCCTTTATCAATCAATTCTTTATGTAAAACTTTAAATTTATCCATGCTCACAGGGTCAATTTGATCCGCTGATTTAATCCGTTCTTTAGAGAAGGCAACCCAGAAGATAGAACCGATAGTTGGCATAGCAACCTCATAACCTTTGCTATCACAATAGTCTGTAATAGATTGTACAAAGGCTTTGGTTTTTAACTCCATATTTTGATAAAATCCTTCTTTCAATAATTGCTGACAAGCGGCATAACCGGCTGCCATGGCAACGGGATTAGCAGAAAGCGTACCCGCTTGATAGACGGCTCCTTCGGGGGCAATATTACTCATGATTTCCGCACTAGCAGCATAAGCTCCTACTGGCATCCCACCACCAATAATTTTGCCATAGGTCATAATATCAGGCTGAATATCATAAAGACCTGCAGCCCCTTCAAAGCCTACTCTAAATCCAGAAATGACCTCATCAAAAATGAGTAACGCACCATATTTATCACAGATTTCTCTTAAATACAATAGAAAACAGGCATCTTGTAGAAGGAGTCCATTATTAGCAGGAATCGGCTCAATAATAATACAAGCGACATCATCCCCATGTTCTTCCATGACTTTTTCTAAAGCTGCTTTATCAGCTAATGGGGCAACCAATGTTTCCTGCACAAATGATGGCGGAATTCCGGCCGATGTACTCACACCAAAAGTAGCCAAACCAGAGCCGGCTTTTACCATCAAGGAATCTACATGACCATGATAGCAGCCTTCAAATTTAATCACCTTATTTCGCTTTGTAGCCCCCCTTGCTAAACGAATAGCAGACATTACCGCTTCCGTTCCTGAACTCACAAATCGCATTTTTTCAATAAAGCGATTATTTTCAATAATTAATTTACCTAGTTCATTTCCAAGCCTCGTTGGCGTTCCGAAGGACGTTCCATTATGTACGGTTTCAATGACATATTCTTTGATTTTTGAATTGTTATGCCCTAAAATCAAAGGTCCCCACGAACAGCAAAAATCTAAATATGCATTATCATCTTCATCATAGATTCGAGCTCCTTCTCCTCTCTTGATAAATAAGGGTGGGCCATATACAGATTTAAATGCTCTCACAGGGGAATTTACCCCTCCAGGGAAATATTGCTTAGCTTCTTCAAATAACTGTGCAGATACAGTTCTATTTTTCATAATATTATAATCACTTAATTTCGCCACAGATTATCACAAATTACTCAGATGTAAATACATTCGTAAAAATCCTTGTAATCTGTGATAATCTGTGGCTTTATCTCTTGTAGGAAAGTCCTTATCTTCAGTACTTAAGTTTACATCACAAATGTAAAAGTATGAAATAAATTTTTAGTTAAACCGTCCGTATCCTTTTTGTAAAGTTTAGAATAGTTCTTTATACTTTAGTTTTTTACATAGAAATTTTTGAATGTAATGATTAAAATTTTCAGTAAATAGTAATTGATATAAATTTTATTTGACTATTAATATTTTACAATGTGGCAAATGCTTTCTAGTTACCCAACAACAAATGATCTTTGTCGAATATTTAAAACTATTTTTGCTGAGTAAATAGAGTAAATATAATTTGGGAGTATGTCCGTTTTTTTTATTCAATTTGCTTCAATGTTGTTTTATGTGGGATGAGTATAGGACATATATCCTATACCCTACATTTTCAATTCTCCCATCGAGTGCTGCGGATATCATAGCGC
>CAYLSF010000723.1:0-4414 GCA_964385675.1 uncultured Saprospiraceae bacterium | reverse complement strand
TCAGTTCAATATTATTTTTTGAATGGTTGTTTGTTAAAATTTGCCGTCATAGTAAAAAATCAAAATTTTAACAAACAACCATTCACAACAGAAAATTAACAATCATGAAACAGTTACATATTTTACTATTCAGTTCAATATTATTTTTTGCAGCTTGTGGTGATGATGACGAAATTATATTACCTGATTCTTGTCCGACAGGTCAAGAAGATACACATATCGCTATGGGTAATCCAGATGGAGCGACGACTAATGCGAATTCTCCCGATAAATATTTAATTCAATTACCAGAATTTGCAGTTTCTTACAACAGAGATAGGGGGATTCCAAATTGGGTAAGCTGGCACTTATCAACAGATTGGACAGGAGATGCAGACCGTCAAGATGATTTTCGTCCTTTTCCAGAGTTGCCTAGCGGGTGGTATCAAGTAGATGAATCCGATTATACGAATAGTGGATTCGATAGAGGACATAATTGCCCTTCTGCGGATAGAACTTGCTCGGAGTCAGGAAATTCTGCTACTTTTTATATGACCAATATGGTGCCTCAAGCCCCTACACACAATCGAAATTTATGGAGATTGATGGAAGAGTTTACAAGGAGTCAAATAGAAGATGGTAATGAGGTTTATGTGATTATGGGGAACTATGGTGTCGGGGGAACAGGAAGTAATGGCTATGCAGAAACCATTGGAAATGGCGTAGTTACTGTCCCAAAATCAATTTGGAAAGTTTTATTGATTTTACCAGAAGGTAGTTTTGATGTAGCAAGGGTTGTAGATGATACCCGTGTAGTTGCCGTAGATATGCCTAATGATAATGACGCTTTAGCCAATAAGGATTGGTTTGAATTTGTCACTTCCGTAGATAGCATTGAAGCTAGAAGTGGTATGGATTTATTTTCTGAGTTACCCTTTGCCTTGCAAGGGACGATAGAAGCTGTTGTGGATGATGGTCCATTTTAGGAATATTTACCCCTAATAGTTGTCTGGCATTTTTAAAATGCCAGACAACTTAATTTCAATGAATTTGAATTTTAAAAATTACTTGATTTTAAAAACCAAACTATTCAACTTACGAGGTGCAGTATCACCTGGACATTTACATTTAATATTATCAAAATAAACGGTATCTCCTGCCTTTACTCTATTGACTAATCTGCGAGCTGCTGCGGAAAATCGTCCGCCTTTATTAATAACTTCAATAGGATCGGCTCGAAGAGGCACAAGTGTCATGGTAAAACCCGTAACCGTACATTTTGCATCAAAATCAAAATTATCTAAAGCGGCTACAATACCAGATTGAGCCATAAATGTTGCGGCTTTAATGGCTGTTTGCTGATAAATTTTTCCCAATTTTGCAATCGGATCAGGTACTCTTTTAACTCTAAAGTTAATAGTTTCTAAGGTTCTAGTATTGCCATCATTTTCAGTGAGCGTAACCATAATTTGAGCTTTTCCTGGTGTAACGGGATTCCAAATATATTCTCCCTTCTCTCCTGTAAAAGTTCCATTATCAATGGATATTTGAACCTGCTCAGGTGCATAACTCGATACAGCAATAGTCAATGGATTATCAATACCCATGTAAGCTACATTCATTTTAGAATTAGCAATACTAAGATGTTGAGCAGTGATGGAAAAGGAAAATAAGGAAAAGATTACTAATAAGAAAACTGATGTTTGTTTCATAGTAAATTGTTTTGACTGTGATAGAAATAAGATTCAAATGCAAATACAACGGAGATATTTAGGGAAATCCAGAAGATTCGGGCATTTGAAGCAATTCATTGAAGCATTAACAAATGAATTCATTTATATTTACAATGTAGCTTATAACGAAAAGTAACAGATGATAAGCCAATATTTGAATCTATTTTTTAAAAGTGATATTCGACTATCGTAATTCAAGAATTCGAAATTCGATTGTCGAGCATCGATTGTCGAGAAAAAATGTCAAAAAATAAAACCTTTTACGAAAATAAAACCATCTGGATTACAGGGGCTTCATCAGGAATTGGAGAAGCGTTGGCATATGCTTTTAATGAAAATGGAGCAAAAGTTATTATTTCTGCTCGAAGAATTGGGGAATTAGAGCGGGTTAAAAACCAATGCAAATATTCAGGTAACGTAACTTGTCATGCACTTGATGTGACGGATATAGGAGCAGTTGAAACCGTGACGCACAAGATATTAGCAAAATTCCATAAAGTTGATATTGCCGTTTTGAATGCGGGCATTTCGCAGCGTTCTGAGGTAAAAGATACAGCCTTATCTGTAGATAGAAAGATTATGGATGTTAATTATTTTGGAGCAATTCATGTGGCAAAAGCATTGATTCCAAATATGATTCAGCATCAAGTTGGTCATTTTGTCGTGATTAGTAGCATTTCTGGAAAAACAGGTGTAGCGATACGAAGTGCTTATTGTGCCTCAAAACATGCTTTACACGGTTTCTTTGATTCACTAAGGGCAGAGTTATATCAATATAACGTTAAGGTAACGATGATTTGTCCTGGATATGTGAAAACGAATATTTCTAAAAGTGCTTTACAAGGCGATGGAAAATTACATGGAGTAATGGATGAATTACAATCCAAAGGATTATCCGCAAAAAAGGCAGCTAAAAAAATATTGAATGCAACTCGAAAGGGTAAACGAGAAATTGTGTTTGGTGGAAGTGAAGTGTTAGGTGTATATTTAAAGCGATTTGCTCCAGGTATTCTAGCACGTTATTTAAGGAATTATCGTTCTAGGTAAAAATTATAATTTCAAAATAAATTCAAATTTAATCAGGTCAAGATGCGGGTATTAAATTTTATATCAATCCTTTTCTTAATTTATTCATGTGGCAGTACCGAGTCTTCGATGGAACAAGAATCAGAAGTTACCTTAACGGTAGATTCCGTACAACATGATAGTATTCCTATTTTTGATAGTTTGACCACAGATGCCTACAATGTAGCATGGTCGGATACCAATCGACCTATTTTAATAGATGCTTATGGTGCAAACGCTATTGATTGGACAAAAATGCAAACGGATAAGCGGGTTGTCGCTATCATTCATAAATCGAGTCAAGGACTCAATACGGCTGAAAAATATACAGCACGTAGAACAAAGGCAAAAGCACTTGGATATTTGTGGGGGTCTTATCATTTAGGTACGAATGATGATCCCATTCAACAGGCGGATTTATATTTAAAAACAATTGGAGATATTGACAACGAAGTGATTGCTTTAGATCTAGAAGATATTTCTAAGCCTAAATTTATGAATCTTGAAAATGCTTTAATTTTTATCAAATATATCCATCAAAAAACGGGACGGTATCCATTTTTATATTGTAATCATAGCGTCATGAAAGCCATTTCAAGAAAACATGGAAGGGATAGTTTGTTTTCAAAATGTCCACTTTGGTATGCTCGGTTTACCTCTAAAATTCAAAACTTTAAAAATGATACTTGGTCAGATTATACCTTTTGGCAATTCTCCTGCGAGTTAAACTGCTCAAAAACAGGTGAATGTCTGTATAATTTACCTGGTACTCGTTACGATATGGATGTCAATGTTTATTTTGGTAGCACAGCAGAGTTGAAATACAAATGGGGGCGATTGGGAAGAGATTAATAGATTTCTAATACAATGAAATTACATAGATAAAAATCGTTCCATTATTACTTATTACTTACCCTTCTCAATTTGTTCAATCGCTTTTACCCAGCTTTTAGGCATCCTAACCTTTTTGGACAAATTATAACTATACGGAATAATACGCTGCTTAGAAATGGCAACAATACGCTGATGTTTTTTAGAAAAAATAGCTATTTCCATAAAAAATCGATCGTCTAATACTTCAATCGTTCGTGCTGCAGCAATAATGGTATCAGGATGAGTTACAGGGAAAATATATTTACAGTCTTGCCAACCCATAATTGGATCGGCCTCGGCATTAGAAAATGATAAATCCATACCCATAGCTTTGAAATATGAGAGCCGAATACTTTCCGCCCAACGCAGATAAATTAAATTATTTACATGTTTGGCAGCATCCATATCGCCCCAATGCACAGGATACGCTTCAATAATTGAATATTTTGATAATTGTTCTTCCATAATTTTTTAATCTATCTATTTTACTTCAATCCATAAAGTTAAGTTGATAAATGTAGGATACACAATCAAAAGCACCTGTTAGTCATATTTAACCCTAAATTTTAATCTTGATAGACTTTGAGCATTTGAACTTCTAACTGCTTAACTATTACTTCTAATTTTTTGATTTTTTGATTTTGTTGGTTTAACTGTTCTATCTGTTTTTGTAATTTGATTATTTGCTGTTTTAAGTCCTCATTTTCTTTAGCCAATTGCTGTGTCGCACTCACATTCAACATTGAGATAGCCTGATAATCAAC
>CAYLSF010000722.1:0-4422 GCA_964385675.1 uncultured Saprospiraceae bacterium | reverse complement strand
GACAATCAAAGAAGAGTTGGCTAAACAAATAGCGGATGCAAAAGCAAAGGAGAAGGAGATGAAAGATGTATCTGCTAAAGAAGTGCAAGATGCTAAATTGACGGCTGCACAGCAAATTACAAAAGCACGAGAAGATGCAGCACACGAAATAGCCGCAGTCAGAGAAAAAGCGGCAAAGTCAAAAGAAGAGACTACAATCATGATGGTGAATGCGAAAAAAGCAGCAGCCGAAGAATTGACCATTTTAAAAACAACGACAGCTTCTGAAATCAAAAGTCTAAAAGAAAATGCTGCTAAAACCCGTCAAGAAATTGTACAAAATTTAGCGGCAACTAAAGAAAAGGCAGCAAAAGAAGTGGCAGATGCTAAGCGTAAAGCTGCGGAAGAAGTACAACTAGCCGTTGAAAAATCAACTAAAGAAAAAGAACGATTAGCCTTAGAGGTATTAGATGCGAAAAAAGCAGCAGCGGAGAAATTACAACAAACCAATGAGCAATCTGCTAAAGAAGTAGCTAGTATTCGTGAGAAAACGGCTATGGAAGTGGCTCAAGCCTTAGAGAATTCACAAGTCAAAAAAGAAGAATACGACAAAGAGGTGAAGGATGCAAGAACGAAATCAAGTGCTGAAATCACAGCGGCTCGTCAGAAATCAACTGAAGAAGTAGCAGCAGCTATGACAAAATCAGCAGAGGAGATCGCAAAAGCTCGTAAAGATGCAGAAACCAAAAAGGCTCAATACGCTCAAGAGGTAAGTGATGAAAGACAAAAGTCTAATGATGAAATCTTAAAAGTAAGAGAAGAAACGACAGCAGAAATTAGACAAGCGCGTAAGCAAGCAACGGAATTGATTCAGATAGAAACGCAACGTCATGCAACGGTAAAGGCAGATAATGAAAAAGAATTAAAAGCCTTGCAAGAGCAGATTGCTAAAGCAAAGCAAGAGTTGGAAGCACTAAAGCGAGAAAAGGAAAAAGTGAAGCCAGCTAAGACGGATAATTAGTTTTGATTTGGATTTTAGGTTACTAGAAAATTTAAGGAGTAGGTGAGTAATTTTGATGTACTCACCTGCTAGTTTTTTTAATGTACCCAAAGGAAGCTATCTAAAATCCCTAATTCCTAATGGATTTATGAACAACCCCAAATTATAATTTCAAATCTCACAAATAGATGCTATCTTAACCTATGAAATAAACCATAATCCACCAGTTTAAAACCAAATATATGGATAGACGAGCCATTTTACGTTATACAGCTTATGCAACAGGCCTTGCTATTACAGCACCTTTTGCTACCGCTTTTTTGACGAGTTGTCAGCAAGAAGCAACTTCCGCTGATGTGGCAACTAGTTTCTTTTCTGATAAAGAAATGAATTTACTTAAATCCGTTATTGATACTATTTTACCTAAAACGGATAGTCCTTCAGCTACAGAAGTAGGCGTACATACAATGATAGAAAGTATGATTCATCAAGTATATGATGAAGAAGCACAGCAGCAATTCAGAGAAGGATTTGAGCAATTAAAGACGTTTCTAGCTTCAAAAGATTTTGAAAATGCAACTGCTGAAAGTCAAACGGCTTTATTACAATCTTTAGAAACTGATGAGACAGAACAGGTTGTAAAAGATGCTTATCATGGTTTAAAACAACAAACCATAGCCTATTATTTATCAACAGAAACGATTGGAACTAAATTTTTAAACTATCTACCTGTACCCGGTGAATACGATCCTTGTATGCCTTTAGCGGATGTAGGTGGCAAAAGATGGGCATTATGAGCAATACAAAAGGACAACAAGAACGCACTTATGATGCTATCGTCATTGGTTCAGGAATCAGTGGAGGATATGCAGCAATGGAACTGTGCAAGAAAGGGTATAAAACCTTGGTGCTAGAACGAGGTAGAATGGTCAAACATGGAGAGTATCCAACGGCAAATTTAGACCCGTGGGAATTACCGAATCAAAATAAAGTAGCCGCAGAGGAAATTGCCCAACATTATTTTAAGCAAAACAGACTTTCATGGTGGGTGCATGAAGATAATAAACATTGGATTAATAAAGATGATGAATACCCTTATGATGAAGTAGAACGATTTGACTGGATTAGAGGACATCACGTAGGAGGGCGTTCTATCATGTGGGGTAAACATTGTTACCGATGGAGCGATATTGATTTTGAGGCTAACGCAAAAGATGGGGTGGCAATAGACTGGCCGATTCGATATAAAGATATTGAGCCGTGGTACGACTATGTAGAAACTTTTGTGGGGGTAAGTGGGCAGAAAGAGGGGTTAAAACAAGTTCCTGATGGAAAGTTTCTAAAACCTTTCCCTTTGAATTGTGTAGAGCAGGACTTTAGAGAAAAAGTAGCTAAAGTCTATCCTAAAAGGGTAATCACACCAGGGCGAGTAGCTCACTTGACCGAATATGATCCAGAAATCCATAAAGGCAAAAGAGGAAAATGTCAATCGAGAAATAGATGTTGGCGAGGATGTCCTTATGGGGCTTATTTTAGTAGTGTTTCTGCTACTTTACCCGTGGCAGAAGAAACTGGAAATTTGACGATTCGTGCGAATAGTGTAGTTCATGAAATCGTCTTTGATAAAAAAGCAGGAAAGGCATCAGGGGTACGTATCAAGGATGCGGAAACTGGAGAAGAAATGGAGTTTTTCGCTCGAATTATTTTCTGTAATGCCAGTACGGTGGGTACTACGGCCATTTTATTAAATAGTCGCTCAGAAACTTTCCCTGATGGTTTAGGAAATGGAAGTGGAGAATTAGGGCATAACTTGATGGATCATCATTACGGAATGGGGGCATCTGCTAGGGTAGAGGGCTTTGAAGATATGTATTATAAAGGGCGTAAACCATTAGGTTTTTATATTCCAAGGTTTAGAAATATTGATGACTCAACCCGTCGTAAAGATTATATTAGAGGGTTTGGCTATCAAGGACAAGCTAGAAGAGGGCTAAATATTCCAAATGGTGTAGTAGGAGCGGAGCTAAAACAATCCATTTTTTCACCTGGCGAATATCATATTAGTATGACTTGTTTTGGTGAAATGTTGCCTTATCATGAAAACCGTATGTTTTTAAATTTTGATAAAAAAGATAAATACGGCTTACCTATTGTTACTTTTGATGCCAAATTGAGAGATAATGAAATGAAGTTGAGAGAAGATGGGGTAACTTGTGCCATTGAAATGTTTGAAGCGGCTGGTTATAAAGATATTCATTCTTATAATTCTGCGACTGCGGTTGGAGCGTGTATTCACGAAATGGGAACAGCTCGTATGGGACGTGATCCTAAAACAAGTGTTTTGAATAAATGGAATCAGATGCACGAAGTACCCAATGTTTTTGTAACGGATGGTGCATGTATGACAAGTTCTGCTACTCAAAATCCAAGTATCACTTATATGGCATTAACGGCAAGGGCGGTTGATTATGCTCATAAGCAGGTTAATGATGGAGTTTTATAAAAGTTAATATTGCCACAGATTTACACAGATTAAATAGGTTGAATTTTGAATGACGGATTGATTATAAAAATTCATTTTCAAATCTTACAATTTTTGTTAGTATAATATTTAATGGATTTTTGAAAAATAATCCGAGTAATCTGTGCTAATCTGTGGCTACTTGTCGTAAAAAGTTGAAAATAGCATTAGTACATTATCGGTTAATTTTGAGAGGAGGACTAGAGACCCGTTTTGTAAATTACGCCCATTATCTAGCAGAACAAGGACATGAAGTCACCATGATTTGTTCTAAACAAGATAAAACGGTAGAACTACCCAAAAATGTAAAAGTAGAAATTTTGAAATTGGGCATAATGCCTAAGGTTTTTAGAAAACTATATTTCAACTATAAAGTCAAACAATACTTTCAAAAGCATTCTTTTGATTTTTCTTTAGCCCTAGAACGAACGAGTTCGCAAGACTTTGCTTTAGCACCGAGTAATCATTTAGGATTTCTCGAAGCCATGAATAAATCAGGTAATCGCATTACAGATAAAATTCAGATTCATTTGGATAAACTCACTTATCAAAATGCTAAAGTCATTTTTGCCTGTTCTCAAATGATTAAAGAAGAGCTGATAGAATTTTATAACATACCTGCATCTAAAATTAAGGTTTTATTTCCCCCGACCAAAGCACAAAATTTTAAACGCCCAACGCCTTCCGAAAAATTAAATCTAAAACAAAAACTAGGTATGAGTCCCAAAAAACTCACTTTTGCTTTTGTGTCTGCTAGTCATAAACGAAAAGGATTACCTTTATTATTGAATTTATTTGAAAAATTGGATAAGAATCGATTTGAATTATTTATTGCAGGATATCCAAAAATAGAAACAAAACTAGATAATGTTCATTTTTTAGGATTTTTAGAACAACCAAGAGATTTATACGCTGCTGCTGA
>CAYLSF010000721.1:0-4424 GCA_964385675.1 uncultured Saprospiraceae bacterium | reverse complement strand
TAATTTCGCTTTTTTTGAAAAAACTATTGTATTGTTGTAGGCGGTTAATTGTTAATTGTGTCCTGATAGTTTCCCGTACAGCTATCAAAAGGGATGTGAATTTGGGATTTGGAATTTGGAATTTGGAATTTGTCTGCCTACAGGCAGGTTCGTGATTTGGAAATTTTTAAATAATGGCTGGTATTTTAGGACTTTTAAATTTGGAGTTACCTCAGTTTGAGACTATAGATGAGTATATTGATTTCATTATTCCAAAAATCTATTACTTAGGGGAGGATTTGGATGAAATGGAAAATTATACCAATAAACCTTGGTTACAAATCACTGATAATTATGATGACAATGATGTGGTGTTACATATTTTCAAACCTAAAATTGAACCCAATGATCGAGGTAGCGACACCGCCTATCTACGTTCTGTAAATGGCAATCTCTCGCAAGGCTCCTGGAATTACTTACCCGATACCAATCAGTTGATGATTAATCATGGAGGACGATATGAGTTATATAATCTAGCTTTTTTGAATGAAAATTTTTTCATCTTAGTCAAGCATGGAAATGTTTATGAAAGCACACAAGCACACAACGGGCAAAAATATTTCTTTATGGTGCGGGAAAAATTAGCTAAAAAACGACTTGACGTATTTAAATGGCAACATGATTCTAATTTTAAAACCTATTATCTGCAACCTATCGAGATGATAGAAGAACTCTATAATGTCCGTCGATTTAATGCTTTTTACATGGGGGCTATTTTTATGATCGTCTTTTTAGTCTTCTTCATCTTCGTCTTTTCATTTTTGTAAGAATCGACTTTCGACAAACGACTTTTGACGTTCGATATGGAAATTTATTCTTAATACTTTTAAAGTAAAATCCCTTAAAAGATTACGTTGACTTAACTTAAGAAGTAAACTATAACTCCTTTATTTCCTCCTATTCACTTATAATCAACCATCACAAAAATCGGATTTTCCACTCCTTTTATCGGTAAAGAACCTTAGTTCGCCTACTATTTTGTATTATTATGGTACTTTGTGTTGCAAGGTACTGTATTTTAACATATCTTTGTTGTGTAATTAATCGGATAATAAAGATTATTTCAAATTACAAGATGCTAATAAAAAGAAAAGTAGGCTATAGACTACAATGCACATAGAAAGTGGTGAATGATATAAGTAGCGTTTGAACTTTTAAAAACTGACACGGAATGAAGCATAGTATTGCAGAGATTTTGGATAAGTCAAAAAAGCAACTCCGACGAGGGGTTTTAGAATTGTGCATTCTCTCCATCATTTCAGAAGAGCCATTGTATCCTAAAGATATAATTGAACGCTTGGGCAACACAGAAATGATTGTGAAAGAAGGTACATTGTATCCATTACTCACACGATTAAAAAATGCGGACTTATTGCAATATAATTGGCAAGAGTCTAGCATGGGGCCGCCTAGAAAATATTATTACATTACCGATAAGGGACGTGAATTTCTAGGAGAATTAAAAATGACTTGGGAAAATTTAGTTTTCGCTGTTAATCAATCTACAAAAAAACTTAAAACATAATGAATAAGGTATTAAATGTCAACTTGGGAGGCTATCCTTTTACCGTTGATGAGGACGCCTATGAACAGTTAAAACAGTATTTGGATGCACTCCGCAAGCATTTCAAACAAACGGAAGGAGCGGAAGAAATTGTTTCAGATATAGAAATGCGACTAGCCGAAATATTTCAAGATAAATTAGAAGAACGCCCAATCCTTACCTTGGCTATTGTGAATAGTGGTATAGATATTATGGGGACGCCAGAGGATTTCGGAGCAGAAGCAGGTTTTGAAGAATTTGCCAATAGTGGTACAGAGGAAAAAAGTTCTAAGCAAAAATATACACACAGAACTGGAAAGCGTCTATTTAGAAATGAAGATGATGAGATTATTGGCGGAGTGTGTTCTGGATTATCGGCTTATTTAGGTATTCAAGACCCTGTTTGGTTACGTCTATTATTTGTTTTGATGGCATTAGGTTCATTCGGTTTTATCATTCCTTTGTACATCATTATGTTGATTATCGTGCCTGAGGCCAAAACAGCAGCCGATAAATTAGCGATGAAAGGCGAACCAATAAATGTGGACAATATCGCTAAAATGATTCAAGACGAAATGGTCAACCTTTCGGAGACCATCAGTAAAATGAGCAACAACGGAAAAAAAAAAGTAAATGCGAGCAGTTTTGATGAGGCTAAAGTTAGAGAGACTGTAGAACAAGGGATGGGTATTGTGGGAGATGTTATAAAAGGAATTTGGTACTTTTTAACCCATGTCATCCGTCCTGTTCTAATCTTTGTCGGTGCAGTCATTATTGTTGTTTTAGCCTTGATTTGGATTGCAACTATCATTGGTACTATCTTCGTTTATCCACACGCGGGTTATCTGTTGACAGAACCGAGTTGGCAAGTACCGCTGGCAACAGCCTCTTCCTTAGTTATGGTTGGTGTTCCATTACTTTCTGCAGTATTCTTGGTCACTCGTTTGTTTTTTAGCACACCGATTAATATCAAATGGAGTATTGGAATTTGGATTTTGTTTGGTATCAGTATCGGAACATTCGTATATTCGATGCGAACAGTAGCAGAAGATTTTGATCAGTCTGCCACAATTGTCGAAAACATAGAACTTCCAAATCCAAATGTGGAGGTTATGAAAGTAGATGCGAATAGTTTGTTTGAGCGGAGAGCTAGAATCGGTAATGATTTTATTACCGCCAATAATCTTATCATACCTAATGTTCAATTAGAATTAGAACCGAGTGAAGATGATCAATTCCATTTAACGAAGCGGATGTATGCTAGAGGCGGAACGGCTGCGAAGGCAAGAGTCAATATTGATAATATCGTTCATGAGACCAACATCAAAGAGAATAAGTTGACTTTTGATAATGCGTTAAAAATTGAAAAAGGTAATAAATGGCGTGTACAACGTGTGAAATATGTTTTACAAGTTCCTGAAGGTAAGACTGTAGATATTGCTGAAAACATGGGGAATATCTTACATCCAAATCATTCTTTAGGATTTTCGCCTTGGCACTTTCAAGGACATAGTTGGACGCTAAACGATAGTGAATTTGAATGTGCAACTTGTGAAAATGAAAACGAAGATTCGAATAAGCAAACTTCTAAATTAGAATTACCTTTTGAAGCACCTTTTCAAAAACTTTGGATAGAAGGAAATACTAAGGTGTATATCAATAAAGCAAATACGCATGCTATTAATTATAAGGGCGTAGAAGAATACACGAATCAAATTGAAGTGAATCAAGAAGGGGAACAAGTCAAAATTATTGTTCCTAGTGATCATACTGGTAAACCTACCCGTATTTATATTGATATGCCTTCTTTAACAGGGTTGGAAGTACACAATACAGATGATGTGGAAGTCAAAGGATTTGAAGAAGATAAAATCACTATGCATATTGATATTGAAAGTGAATTAAGAGCTAGAATCAAAGCCGAATATTTAGACTTAACCGCTACAGACGATGCAGCAATTCAACTGAAAGGTGGTGGTGAATTTCTAAAAGTGAATTTGACAGATGATGCAGAATTAGATGCAGATAGATATTTAGTGCAAGTAGCGGAGGTACAGGGTACAAACAGAAATGAAGCGAAAGTTAACGTAAGAGATACGCTTTTCAAACAAATGCCTGATATAAAATTTGAAGGTGAACCTGTAGTAATGGAACGCTAAGAACTAGTAAACTTATGAGATAGTGAAATCATAAATCAATGAAACATAAAGATTTTAACACATTCACCTATATGTGTTATATTGGCATCTTACAAAGGTGGGCGAAAGCCTGCCTTTTGTTTTTATAGGCTAAAAAATAGTATTTTGAACGATTCACCCCCCCTTTTGTACATTTATCTACCCTATTTGGTAGTTTCATCCCCCCTATTTGAGACATTCATCACCTCAAAGTCCTTTATATTTGTATCATAATCAAAAGGCAATAACCAAGTACAATCACCTAAAATAGATTAGTTATGGAAAATACAAAATGGCGAAGTGAAATAGATGCATTATTGATTGAAGCAGGAAAATATTTAGTAAGTGCAGATCAGTCTGTAGAACCACAGCGAGTATTGCAATCGTTAGTTACAAAATTAAAACAAATCAGTACTCAGCTATTTTGTACAAATCAAGTAGCAAAACTTGAAAATATTGTAGCGACATCAGAACGTGCAACAACAAAGATATTGGTAGAGCAACCTTATTTTTATCATCAACTCTTGAATAAAGTATTGTTTATTTATGTAGAACTTTTAGATAAGTTGCAAGGGAAAGAACGATAATGAAGGTTGACTATTCGTGAAAATTTTGAGATGAATCATTTATCAGTTGACACTTAGTCATTAAAAAAGTTCTTCCGT
>CAYLSF010000720.1:0-4429 GCA_964385675.1 uncultured Saprospiraceae bacterium | reverse complement strand
CCTGTAGCGACCCAAATCGTATCGCCTGTGGTAGCGGCGTTGATACCGTTTTGTAAATTGGTGTAGGCGTGAACCCAGCTACTTCCATCATTCATACCGCCAGCAAATTGGCTGACATAGATGATTTTTGCTGAGGTTGTTCCGAGTAAAAGCAGGGAACACATTGCTGTTAATAAAATCTGTTTCATCTTGTGAATTATTTAATTTTAGTTTTAAAAACTATTTCATATTTTTATTTATGCAATGTGTTGATTATTCAAAATGAAGACTTTCTCTTTTTAGACATATTCTTTCTGTTTTTTGCAAATACTTGAAAACTAGACTTTTATGAAACAAGTAAAATTTATGATTTTGAAATCAATTACCTCAAAATTGATCATGAACACTCTAACAGTTTTATGTCTTTTGGTGTCTTTGTCTAGCTTTGGGCAAGTGGATAGTTTGAAGCGAGTCTTATATAATTCACCTGATGGAAGCAAAGAGAAAGCAGATGCCTATAATAATTTAGCTTATGCTTTTATGAATGTGAGTGCAGACTCTTGTATGTTGTATGCAGATAGTTTACAGCACTATGCTACCCGAATCAAATACCCCAAACGGATTGTAGCAGCGTTTTATCATAAAGGCATTGCGTATTATTTAAAAGGAGAATTTGAAGAAGCAATCAATGCTTTGAAAATAGCTTTGGAGAAGGGAGATGCTGTTGAAAACAAACTGGATAGACTTCGGAATGAATCTGGCATCAATAATTTATTGGCAAACATATATATTGGTCAAGCAAACTATGAAGCAGCACTAGGGATTTATCATAACAATTTGGAGGTAGCCGAGGCACTGAATGATACAATGGATTTAGCTATTGCTCATGATGGAATAGGGAATATATTTTTAAAGATATTTGATTATGAAAATGCAGAAAAACATTTGAAACAAAGTATTATCTATTCAAAACTGATTAATCGTTATGATTTTCTAACGAATACCTATAATTCTTTGAGTATAGTAGCCTCTAATACAGATACAGCAAATCAATTATCTTATTTAAATCAAGCTCTACAGTACGCTAATAAGTCAAATAACTCCTATTATCTAGGGGCTATTTATGATAATTTTGCGGATTATTACAATATGCGAAATAATAAGCAAAAGGCGATTGAATACAACCAAAAATCCCTTAAACTATCTGAAAGTATAGGTAATATTTACAATTATGGTAGAACTTGTGTGAGTATAGGTACTTGGTATAGTGATTTGGAGCAATCTGATTCTGCCTTGTACTATTTAGAAAAGGGTGTAAAAATTTTAGAAGAGAACCAATTTAGTGCTGAAATTGGTGTAGCATATTTACACTTAGCTCAAGGGTTAAGTCGAGTTAATCGGTATAAAGAGGCGTATGATTATATGATGAAATCGCATCAACATATTGACTCTACCTTCAACACCGAAATAGCTCAACAAATAGAAGATAATAACGCCAAATTTGAATTTGAACGCAATCAACGCCAAATTGCCGAACAACAACTTGAAATTGCTCAATCTCAGAATACTCGAAATTTAATCATCTTTATAGGACTGGCGTTATTAATTGGAATTGCGGCAGTATATCAATGGTATCTGACACAACAACGCAAAAAGCAACAAGTAGCAGAATTGGCATTAGCTACCCAACAAGCCGAGGCAGAGCGTCTTAAAGAATTGGATTTGCTCAAAACGAATTTCTTTACCAATATTTCGCATGAATTGAGAACACCGTTGACCTTAATTTTAAGTCCATTAGCAGATGTCATGAACGGTATCAAATCCACACCAATTAAACATAAACTCCGCATCATCGAAAATAATGGTCAAAAACTACTCAATTTGGTCAATGAAATTATGGATTTATCCAAATTAGAAGCAGGAAAGTTAGAAGTGAATACAGCTACGGTTCAGCTTTCGCCTCTCATGAAACGATTGTTTTCAGCATTTGAGTCGTTAGCAGACTTAAGGAAGATTAAATACCATTTAAATCTTCAAATTGAAGAACAAACAAGCATTCGATTGGATCTTGAAAAATTTGAAAAAATCATCAATAACCTTATTGGTAATGCGATAAAATATAATAGTTCAGGTGGTTCGGTAACAGTAGATATTTTTGAAAAAGACAACCAATTTGAGTTTCAAATTACGGATACGGGAAAGGGTATTGCAGAAGAAGATTTGCCCTATATTTTTAACCGTTTTTACCAATCCAAAACGAAATCACAGGATTTACAAGGTGGAACGGGCGTTGGATTGGCGTTATCTAAAGAGTTAGCCGAATTGTTAGGTGGAGATTTGATGGTGAAAAGTGTATTGGGTAAGGGTAGTGTGTTTACATTGGTATTACCCTTGGAAAAGGTAGAAAATCAGTTGTCAGACACTTTAAAAGTGTCTGACAACTTGGAATCTTCAAGTTTCGATATCATCGCCCCTTTTCAACCGATTTTTATCAATGGTGAAAAGCCAAAAGTCCTAGTCGTAGAAGACAACCCCGAAATGAGTAAATACTTAGTGCAAATCCTCTCCGAACAGTTTCAATGTACCGCTGCAACGGATGGACAGGAAGCGTTAAAGCAATTAAAATTATATCCTTTTGATGCGATTATTTCAGATGTGATGATGCCGAATATGGATGGTTTTGAATTTCGGGAGCACATTAATGAAAACGCTGAATGGAAACAATTACCATTTTTAATGCTGACCGCTAGAAGCCTTGAAGCAGATAAAATTAGAGGGTTACAATTGGGTATTGACGATTATATGACCAAGCCCTTTAGTACCAATGAACTCAATGCTCGACTTCATAATTTAATTACCAATAAAATAGAACGAGATGAATTTTTGAAAACTCAAACATCGGAGGAAGCAACCGCTAAACCACTAAGTGCAGATCAACAAATTCTACAACAAGCGGAAACCATCATTTTGAAAAATTTGGATAATGAAAAATTCAAAGTACCTGATTTAGCTAAAGCCATTGGATATAGTTCCAAACAACTTGGGCGTATCATTAAACAATTGACGGGTTTATCCACGGTTGGTTTTATTCTGGAGATTCGTCTTCAAAAAGCTCGAACGTTACTGGAAAAACGCATTTTCCCAACGGTACTCGAAGTACAATATGAAGTAGGGATTAGCAGTACCTCTTACTTTACCACTAAATTTACACAGCGATTTGGAAAGAACCCAAAGGAATTTTTGAGTAGGAATTAGGTAAAATAGATAATTTAAATAAGGGCGACTTCATCTTTTGAAGTTGCCCTTTATTCATTTTTAGAGTTTTATAAAAAGTAGAAAGTAATAGTCACTATTTAACTTATCCATACATCAACAACTATAAATAGCTACGAGAGCTACCAATATTTCATAAAATAATTTTCAAATTAAAACGTAAAAAAATGAATATCACAACTAAAATTCCTTACTTATTTGTACTCGTCTTTTTCTTTTTTCAAAATATTTCAACGGCTCAATATAAAATGTACTTTGGGGGGCAAAATGTAATACAAGCAAGTGGAACGGCACATCGTATTCCTGTTAGTCAGACTCCTGGATGTCCAGAAAGAGCGTATAAACATATTGCAACAAGGGGCCCCGCTGTGATCCCTGCTAGGCGAATAGCACCAAATTCATTTCCAATACTTAAATCAAAAATTGATGATGGAACTTTTGATCTGAATAAACTGAGTATCAAATTTGAAAAAATGGAAATTTCGGGCGGACTCAGTTTCAATAGAGGGACAAGAACAGAAACTAGAAAATACGTTAATCGTAATAATTCCAAATATGCTATTCTTTATAATAGAAAGCGAGTCTTAGAAGGAACAATGCCTACGATTACATTAAAAATTAAGTATGATCAAAATAATAACTGTCTGCGTGATAAAATTAGTGCAGAAACAGATTGGACAGGGACAAGACCTAGGATTGCTAGAAACGTTGATAGAATAGGTAGAAATGTAGCTATGCATATTTTAAAAGACATAGGACGTTACGGAATGCGTTTTATTATGAAAAGTATTCAACCTTCAAGAAATGACGCAGGAGTATTTCATATAGGAAATGAAAGTTATTTAGAGATACATAAACCATTAGTGTTAAGTGGTAGAAATTTTGATATTGCTTGTGCTAATTTTAAAGCAAATGATGATTCAGATGAAATCTTAATATCTAACATTGATAACGCTGGTAAATTAACGTTATTTACTTACGATTCTAATAATAAATATTTAGGATTAAAAAGAGTAGGAGACACAAGATTTCCAAATGTATATAATGCACAAAAAGACTATTTCATTAGTAAAGCAGCAGAAACCAATAGTTTTCAGGAGAAAAAAAGATTTCTTCTGCAAGCCAGAACGATTGTCACTAAGCAATTGAATAATAATGGACTATTTGCCGTAAACCT
>CAYLSF010000719.1:0-4437 GCA_964385675.1 uncultured Saprospiraceae bacterium | reverse complement strand
AGTTACTTTATTTAAAACCTTAATTACTTTATAACTCCTTGAATTCGTTACAAATATACCCGTTAAAGTAGGATACTCTTTTAATAAATCACTTAAAAAGTTTTTTAGTAAATCCGCATCATTAAAATCTTCAAAATCTTTTCTGATAATCTGAATATTATTACGCTGATTTTGAGCAAAATAAGCATTAAATCCCCTTTCTTTTTCCATGAGGTGATGAGCGGTTGCTGTCCGATAGTCTAAATTTAAAATACAAACCGTTTCCCCTTGATTCAATCCAAAATTGAGGAGTCTTGCTCCTAATACACCGCTTTGATAAGAATCTTGACCGATATAACTTAAATAATTCGTCGCTTGAAGTTTCGTATTAATCAAAATATAAGGAATATTGGAATTTTCGCAAGATTGAATAAATACTAGGGATTCATCAACAAACAATGGTGGAAATAAAATACTAGATGGTTTTTGGTTTAAAATATCATTAGCCTTTACTTCAAAATCTTTTGCATCAAATAAATTGAAATAAGTAATGTTAACACTAATACCATAATGGTCTACGGTTTTTGATGCTTCTAAAATACCTTCATTGGTCTGTTTCCAAAAAGGATCTAAGGTAGGATCTGGTAATAACACTCCTATTTTTAATGTACGATTATACGCCAACGCACTTGCTAAAGGGTTTCGTTTATAGCCTAATTCTTCTACCGCTTCCAATACCTTTTTTTTGACATCTGCCGCTACCCTACCTCGATTGTGCAAGACTCTATCTACTGTTCCCGTAGAAACCCCAACTTTATTCGCAATATCTTTTATTCGAACTTTCTTTTTCATAATGGCTTTAGCATAAATACCCTCTAATTTAGGTAGATATTTAAATAATTGACTTTGATTTTCAAATCAAATCTACAGTTACCCCAAAATGAATACAACAAAACCTATGAAATAATCAATAAATCACCTTAAGCATAAAGATAAAAATACATATAAAATTTTGTATGTGTTCGACCACACAAAAATTATTTAACAAATATTCAAATATAAATTTTAAATAAATTTTGTGTGTTCGCACACACATTTTGAAACTTTATTAATACCTTTGTCGTAGAGTTAATCAAATCAGAATCTTTTTAACTAAAAAATTAAACCTTCAGACTATGGACGCAGCAATTGGAATTGATATAGGAGGAACATCCACAAAACTAGCTGTCATCAATAGCGATGGTCGCATTTCAAGTAAAAGGATTTTATTGATGCGAGAATTTGAAGGAGAAAAGGACTATTTGAAAGCCATCAGTAATAGCATACAATCTTTAATAGCAACACATCAACATTACAATATCATTGGAATAGGAATTGGTTCGCCAGGTTGTATTCCAGAAAAAGGAGTCATTAAAGGAGCGGTTAATTTACCTTTTACGGGTGAAGTTGCTATTAAATACATATTAGAAGCAAACTTTAATATACCTACACATTTAGTCAAAGATGGAAATGCCGCAGCTTTGGGAGAAGGGCAATTTGGAGCAGCAAAGGGGATGAAAAATTTTATTGTACTGACTTTGGGAACAGGTTTAGGATGTGGCATTATTGCCAATAATACAGTAATCAGTGGAAATTTTGGACAAGCAGGCGAATTAGGGCATCACATCATTAAGAAAAATGGACGAAAATGTACTTGCGGTCGGAAAGGCTGTTTGGAAACGTATGTCTCCGCTACAGGCATCAAACGAACCTTATTCAAGTTACTTGGAAATTCTACAAAGGAGAGTCTATTAAGGGATATTACGTACAATGAATTAACACCAAAGCGAGTCTATCAAGCCGCACAACAAGGAGATAGCATCGCAAAAAAAGCATTTCAATACACAGGAAAAATTTTAGGAAAACAACTCGCAGGATTAGCAACGATTTTTGAACCAGAAGCCTTTTTTCTAGCTGGAGGATTGGCAGAAGCAGGCGACTTGTTGTTTCAACCGACTATTGAATCCTTGGAACATCAAGTATTCAAATACTACAAAGGAAAGATAAAAGTCTTGCCATCAGGACTTAAAACGAATGAAGCTGCCTTATTAGGAGCAGCCTCCTTAGTTTGGAAAAATCAATTTACAGTAGCTGAAATAACGAATTGATAATTAATTTAAAAACGTAACAGTTCAGAATAGAGAAGCGAGAACAGAGAAAAGAGATAAATCTGTCCCGTTCTGAAATAGGTTGACCATACTGTCTCTGTTCTCGCTTCTCTTCTCTCGATTCTGAATAATTACTTAAAAACAAGAAATATTATGGGTGCAGCAATCTTATCATCATCAAAGTTGAAATATCAACTCAAAAGTTTAGAAAAATTACCTGTTAGAATTTGGGAAGACTCTTCAACTGCTTCCGTTCATGTAGCTCGTTCAATTGCCTTAGCGATTCGACAAAAGCAACAAGAAGGAGAAAATATTGTATTGGGGCTGGCAACAGGTTCTTCTCCGATTGGCGTGTATAAAGAATTGGTTCGTTTACATGAAGAGGAGAATTTGAGTTTCTCCAATGTTATCACGTTCAATTTAGATGAATATTACCCGATGCGTCCTACCGCTCAGCAGAGTTATGTTCAATTTATGCACGAGTATTTATTCAATCATATAGATATTGACCCTAAAAATATTAACATTCCTGATGGCACGATTAGCATGGAAGAAGTAGAGGCCTATTGTGAGCAATATGAAAAAAAGATTGATTTAGTCGGTGGTATTGATATTCAATTGTTAGGGATTGGTAGAACGGGGCACATTGCCTTCAATGAACCAGGTTCATGGAAAAATTCCCAAACAAGATTGGTTCGATTAGATGGAATCACAAGAAAAGATGCGACCAAAGATTTTATAACGGCTGATGCCGTTCCCTATCGTGCAATTACCATGGGGGTTAATAGTATTATGAAAGCTCGTTCGATTTATCTTTTGGCTTGGGGACAACACAAGGCAGCTATCTTAAAAAAAGCAGTAGAGGGAGAGGTAACTTCTGCCATTTCTGCTTCTTTTTTACAGGAGCATTCAAATGTAAAGGTTATAATAGATAAAGCTGCATCAACGGAACTAACTCGAATCAAAACCCCTTGGCTCGTCGGAATGTGCGAATGGGATGATGATTTAATTTGTAAAGCCGTTATTTGGTTATCTCAAAAAGTCAATAAAGCCATTCTAAAACTAACGGACAATGATTACAGCGAAAATCACCTTAGCGAGTTAATTATCGAATATGCTTCTGCTTATGATTTAAATATCAAAGTCCATAATAGATTACAATATACCATAACAGGCTGGCCTGGCGGTAAGCCTAATGTAGATGATACGAATCGACCTGAGCGGGCAACACCTGCGAAAAAACGAGTGATTATCTTTAGTCCACATCCTGATGATGATGTTATCTCAATGGGGGGTACTTTTCTAAGACTAGTAGAGCAAGGACATGAGGTTCATGTCGCTTATCAAACTTCGGGCAATATTGCAGTGCATGATCATGATGCTTTGCGATACATCGAATTAATGAAGGAACTTAATACATTAGGTGGTGCCACAGTAGCTGATACAAAACTTTTAGATAAAGCAGAAGCAGCTTTAAAAAATAAACAACCTTTTGAAAAAGATGATGCCACCGTTCGCCTAATTAAAGGATTAATTCGCAGAGGAGAAGCAAGGGCAGGAGCTCGTTTTTGTGGTTTGCCCAATGAAAATATCCACTTCTTAGATCTGCCATTTTACGAAACAGGAACAACACGTAAAAAATCTATCGGCGAGGCGGATGTTCAAATTATCAATGAGTTGATGTTAAAAATTCAACCCGATCAAGTTTTTGCAGCAGGTGATTTAGCCGATCCGCATGGTACACATCGGGTGTGTCTCAATACTATTTTTGAAAGTTTTGAGCAATTAAAATCAGAAGCTTGGATAAAAGACTGTTGGTTATGGCTATATCGAGGAGCTTGGCACGAATGGAATATTCACGAAATAGAAATGGCTGTACCGCTCAGTCCAATTGAACTCTTCAAAAAACGAAAAGCCATATTTATGCACCAATCTCAAAAAGATACGCCTCCTTTTCCAGGGAATGATGAAAGAGAGTTTTGGGAGCGTGCCGAAAATAGAAATAAAGCAACTGCCGCAGCCTACAGAAATTTAGGCCTAGCAGAATATGAAGCGATTGAAGCTTTTCGTCGATGGAAGTTTTAGGTTGCTTGCAACTGAATTCTAACATATATTTTGATGCACTTAGAGGGGCTGTTCCGTTTTGGGGCAGCCTTTTCTCGTAAAGTCGAATTTATTCGACCTACAAATACTGGTCGAATAAATTCGACTTTACTTTTACTCCGGAAACTTATTCATCTCCATTTTCATTATTTGAATAGTTTAAAAATGACTAATAAAATGAGCAGGACAATAGTTTTTGGAGATATAC
>CAYLSF010000718.1:0-4443 GCA_964385675.1 uncultured Saprospiraceae bacterium | reverse complement strand
GGTAATTCTAAAATGCCAAACCATAAGACTAAATCAAAACTACCATGATCATGGTCATGATCTTGAGCATAAAGTGACTTTGTTGTGATTAATAAAATTCCTAGAAGTAAAAGTGCAAACATTTTAAATGGTTGTTTCATTGTATTCATATTTCAAATTGTAATGTAATTAGTTCTAATATTTTAAAAGATCTAAATTTATATTATTGGAAAGTAATATTTATTAAACAACTTCATTGTTAGGATTAGATTGAAAAACAATGTTTGAATAAAGTAAACGCCTTTTGCGAATAAATTGCAAAAATTAAATACAAAATGCAAGTATATGTATTAACTAAAAATTGATAAATATTTATTGGAGTCTGTAAGTGTTTGATTTACAAAAAATAAGAATGGAATTTTTATGTAGAATAAAAGCCACCAATACACGAATTTTGTATATCAATTGAAATATTTATTCGTGTATTAGTGGCTTCAATCATCTTATCTATCAAAGTGTAGTCGCATTCCTTTACGACTTTCATCAAACTCACCGTGATGATAAGCCAGATGTCCACTGACAATAGTCGATTCAATTTGCCCTTTAAAGGTATGCCCTTCAAAAGGAGACCATCCACATTTGAAATGAAGACCATCTGCGGTAACTTCCCATTCTTTATTGACATCTACTATCACAATATCTGCCCAATATCCTTCTCTTAAATATCCTCTTTCTGCTATTTCAAAACACTCTGCAGGAGCATGACACATCTTCTCTACAATTCGCTCTAAACTAATTTTTCCTTGATGATAAAACTCTAACATAACATTTAGAGAGTGTTGAACCAACGGAACACCTGATGGTGCTTTAAAATATTTATTCGATTTTTCTTCTTTGGTATGAGGAGCATGATCGGTCGCAATAATATCAAAATGATTATCCAGCAATGCACCAAATAAAGCCTCTTGATGGTCTTTGGATTTTACAGCAGGATTACATTTGATTTGAGTCCCTTTCGTCGCATAATCATCGCTATTGAAATATAAGTGATGCACACAAACCTCTGAGGTAATTCGCTTCTCCCGTAAAGGTTTTGTATTATCAAATAACTCAATTTCATCTTTGGTAGAAATATGTAATATATGTAATCGAGTATTATATTTTTTGGCTAATTCTATGGCTAATCGAGAAGATTTGTAACAACCTTCCTCATTTCTAATAATCGGATGTAAGTGAATTGGTACATCCTCTCCATATTTTTCTTTATATATTTTAGCATTATTACGGATGGTGGCTTCATCCTCACAATGTGTCGCAATTAACATTGGCACATTAGCAAATAATTTTTCCAGCACTTCTCTATCATCTACCAACATATTTCCTGTGCTCGATCCCATAAAGATTTTTAAACCACAAACTGTCTTCGGATCAGTCTTTAACACCTCTTCCAAATTATCATTAGACGCTCCCATAAAAAAGGAGTAATTCGCTAGCGATTTTTCAGCCGCTATATCATATTTGGCTTGCAATAATTCTTGTGTGAGGGTTGGCGGTTTAGTATTTGGCATTTCCATATAAGAGGTTGTACCGCCTGCTACCGCTGCACGAGGTTCTGTATATAAATCCGATTTATGGGTCAATCCAGGTTCTCTAAAATGCACTTGATCATCTATCACACCTGGCAGAACGTATTTTCCTTTGGCATCCAATACTTTATCTGCTTTTGCTTCAATATTAGGTTGAATCTTAACGATTTTTCCAGCTTCAATTAGTATATCTTTTACTTCAATGCTGCCTTCATTGACAACACGACCGTTTTTGATAAGAATAGATTGCATCCGTTTGCTTTATAATTTGAAAAGATATTGCGAAATTAAAAAGAGTTAACTAATTCTGTATTTTTGCTTCTTAAAATATTAAGTATAAGTTTCGAGAATCTTATACCTAATATCAATTCAAATTTAATGGTTTTGGAAAACTCAAATTTTACAGATGTTAACGTACGACTTTAAAATAAGAATTCGCTATGGCGAAACGGATCAAATGGGGTATTTATATTACGGACATTATGCACATTATTTTGAAATAGGGCGTACGGAAACGATGCGCCATATTGGATTTCCGTACAAAGTATTGGAAGAAAAATATAAAGTTATGCTTCCTGTAAAATCTATGAATATCCGTTTCCTTCGTCCAGGATTCTATGATGATTTAGTAACGGTTCGTTCTATTATGCGAGATTTTCCAGAAAATCGAGTATTGTTTCGCTCTCAAATCTTTAATTCAGAAAGCAAACTAATGTGTCAAGGAGATGTGCGTTTAGCATTTGTTGATATGGAAACGATGAAAGGTTGTCCGCCTCCAAAGGATTTATTAGATGCAGTGCGTCCCTATTTTGAGAAAGCGGAAAAATTGTAGTTTATACAATATTTTAGTAAAAAGTGTGTTTTTAAATTTGTTATTGAACAATTGAACAAAACATTTTACAAAAACACACTAAAAACATGAACAAATCTATGCTATGGGTAGCGCTATGCCTAGCGTTAACCTATTCGTCAGTTGCATTCGCACAATCCAAAACGTACACTTTTGCTGTTCCAATTCAAGATGTAGGCTCTTTTGCAAATTATGCCTCTGTTCCTATTGGCTTTGAAACACTACCTGTCAAAAATAAACTTACTGGAGAAATTACTGGCGTATTCAATTCAGAGCAAAGGGAAAGAAATATCTCATTAGGTACATTTAAATTTGATGCGGTTGACAATGCCGAGTCTGCTATTCTAGTCGAACAAGTTCATAAGACGTATGACATTCAAAATGGAGATCTGGCGACTTTTGAGTTAACCTTATATGATATAAAAAACGCCAATATCTTTTTTGATTTGGCTCGCTACTATGTTGGATTACAAACTGTGTATGATAAACCGTTGTATTCTATCTCTAAAGCACTGGACTTATCCAATCCTTCCAAAGAAGCAGTTTTACTTGAAGCCTTATTAAAAGAAACCAAATTTGTAGCAGGCGCTATGCGGGAGCAAATGAAATCACCAGATGTAAATGAAGGGCGATTTAAAGGAATGGATTTATTTACCGCTATGGAGAATTCGGATGTCCATGATTTAAAATGCTTTTTAGAATATATAGTCGAGCATCCTAAAAAATATATGGGACGACAATGGAAATTCTCTGAAATTTATGCCACTTGGATTGATTCAGGATGCCCTACTACTGCCAGACCGTTATTGGAAAATTTAGAGGCTGTAAATGATAAGAAATTCAATCAATTAGTTAAATCTGTTGAGCCACTTCGTATGAAAATCATGATTGAAGAGTGGCGTTCGGAAGTGTCTAATGAAAAGGATGCTGAAAATTATGGATTGGCCATATCTTTGTTAGATGTTTGCCAAAAGGCAGCTATGACTATTGAAGATATGGATCAATTAGCTTGGTGTTATTTTAATAGAAGTGAAATATTAGAAGATCAGGAAAAATATGATGAAGCTATTTTGCAACTCACTAACGCTATTGATCTATTTGAAGATGCTGAAAATAAAGGGGCGATGTTATCGGTTTACAACAATATGGGAAACCTATTAAACAAAGTAGGGGAGTATAAAAACGCCATTAATTTTTTGAACAAAGCTTATGCGATTAATGAACCCTTATTGAAAAAGAATAAACAGGTGCTTAACGGTGTAGCAGCTTTAATTAAGCGAAATTTAGGCGATAGTTATACTGGACTTAGTTCCTATAAAAAGGCATTGAAGTCTTATGAAAAAGCATTGGAATTATTAGAGTTTGCCTCTACACAGCGGTTAATTAAGCGAAAAGCCACGGTTTATTACAAAATGGGAGAATTGTATCAAAAAATGGATAAACCCAAAAAAGGGGCAGAATATGAGGAAAAGGCGATTGAGCTGTATAAGACGATATTAGGGGATGATGCTAGTAAGAGTTAGAAGTGAGTCTTTATTAAAAAAATAGTTATCAGACACCTCAAAGATGTCTGATAACTATGAATTGTTTATTTGAAAAATCTAAATTGATTTTGATGTTGAATTTTTCAATATTTATCATCTTTTTCTATTGTCAAGTTGGTTAGTTGAATCAAATAATTACAAAGTTTGTGATACTCACTTTCTTCTTCTGGTGACCATCTATCTACTACATGGTATGTATGTCCTTTTTTAGCTTCTAAAATCCATTGAGCACCATCTAAGCCAGGCATAACTTCATTGGTTGGTAAGTTCCAAAAATTGATAGCTTTTAATTTTTTTTTAAAAAATTCCCAATCCCTCTTTTTAATAGTTTTCTGTTCATCTACAATTAACTTTCCTGGTTCATAGCCTCCTTGTCCATTACATAATTTCCAGTATAGTAAATACGCGTTGTTCTTATTTTCAATTCTTATCGCAATAGGATGATCGAAGGTTCTCAACCATGTAAATCTATAAATTTCAGTAT
>CAYLSF010000717.1:0-4447 GCA_964385675.1 uncultured Saprospiraceae bacterium | reverse complement strand
CATTCGATTGTCGATTGTCGATTGTCGAAAGTATTGGATAAAATATTATGATTTTATTGAATTGTATAATCTAAGTATCTTTTGTCGTTTTGCTTCTACTCGCTCCCAATTGATTTTACCTGTAGAATTACTATTAAAACGAATCCCCTCTTCTGAAGTCCATAAAACTAGATTTAGGATACCATAGACTTTAATAATCTCTTGTTGATATTTATTGAGTTTTTGAAGCCTAATGATTTCATTGATATAAATTTCACCATACGATGTGCCATGCCAGTCGGCTATCATTCGTCCAATAGCTTCCAAATAATCCCCTTTGGCTAAAAAATCTAAATCTACCAATCCTGTAAATTGTCCCTTATGAACCATGACATTTTTGGAGCAAATATCACCATAGTATAGTCTAGGAGTAACTTGTTTAAAGTAACCTTTATAAGTCTCTAAGATTTCATCATAAATCCTAAGTATTTCGGGACTAATGACATTCGAGGACTTATTCCTTTCAAGAATACCCACTCGATGTCTACCAATATTTAAAGTATCAAAATGTTCTTCATATAAGCCCGTTAAGCCTCCAAAATCTTTAGCAGGTGGAAGGGTATTAAATTTATCAAAAATATCAGAAACAGCATGAGCCACTGCTTTGAGCTCATTAGTAGAAAGCGTGTCGATAACAACACCTAAATCTTTTCCTTCTAATTTCGTCAATATTTGATAGCAAAATGGAAAATCTATTTTTGAATAATCTTCTGCAATAATATCGGGTGTTGTAATATTTAATTTTTTAAAAAGCGGCAAAAATTTATGTGTCCCATAGAGCCACTCTTTTTGCTGATTCATCCTAAGTATAACACTTTTGGATTTCAATGTTAATTCATATACTTCATTACAAATTCCAATCGTTTTTCGCTCTATAGTTATCGGGATTTGTCCAAATTCTTTTTGGCTAACTGCCTGAATATTGGTTTTATTCATCTAATAAAATGTGTAACGTTAAAAAAATTAAAATGAGAAAGTGTTGATAGTTAAAATCTTAATTCCAAGTTGGTCTTTTTAAATCATCTAGTTTTTTTGCTAAAAGAATAGTCTTTCCTTCTTTTAATAATGCATCAATATTAGCTTCTATCTTGGAAAAGTCACTTTTTGATACTAAGGTTTCAATAAATTGAATTCGTCCTCCCGACTTATACATCCAGGCTATTAATACAAAATTCCATAAATCAGAATTGACTCCACTATATTCAAAAGTAGGTTGAATGATAATGGCTTTATTTATGCCTTGTTCTATCCAATCAATTCTCCTCTCTTCAAATGTTCTTAATTTTTCTGGATATACTGGTCTATCCTTCGAAATTATAGCATCTAAATCTTTTGCTATTTCTTCGAGCTTTGTTTCAATATTAATAAAAATACTCATGATTTATTTTGTCTTGGCTTTTTGAAGCAATTCATAATCCTGCAAAACTATCCGAACACTAGAAATCAGCAATTCTGGATCATCATAATGCACAAAATGTCCTGCGTCACCACTATACAATAACATACCTTTATCCACGGATTGTACGACTTCTATCCAGCGATTGACCCGATGTTTCATCTTTGAGCGAAATAAGGCTTCTTCATCATACTCTTTAGAGCGATATTTTTTAGGTTTATCAAATCGACCACCTGTAAGAATATGCACAGGAATGTTAGGTAATTGACTTTCCTTTATTTCCTTAAATTCTCCTTCCCGAATCTCCTCTAGCACTTGCCCTTCTCTTTGCAGTGCCAAAGGAACTTTACCTTTTCTGGCTTTTCGTTTATCAATAAAGGATTGAATCAAACTATCGACCCGTGTACTATCCCAATTTAATACGTCATAATAATCTCTTTTATTCTGATGTGTTTCTGTAAAATCGGCAGGATCAACAATCACTAAACCCGCTAAAGAGTCAGGATAATGATTGGCAAAACCACGCACATATAAACCACCCAAAGAATGACCCACCAATATATAAGGCGGTTTAAGTTCCAAATAGTTCAATATCCGTATCAATCTATCCGAAACATTTTTAATCGTAGGCATTTCATTAATTGGTTCGGACTGACCAATACCTGGTCTATCATAGGTGACTAAAGGGGCGAGTTTGGAAACACCTTCTAAGACCCTATCCCAATTCCCCATAGGCGTACCATAACCACTTTCAAATACGACGACAGGTTGTCCTTCTTTTCGATTTTCGATACCTATGGTATTAATCCAAATTTTAGCACTATCAACATTGATGAATCTCTTTTGAGCAAAGCAATTGGATGTGAGAAATAAAGCTAAAATAGCGTATAGGTATTTCATTTAGTGATTTTTTATTATGGTATGGAATGGAGTGAATGATTTCTAAAATTATTATATGTTAAATTTAATAACTTTTGCCAGAAAATTGATTTGAAAAGTAGTAATTACAAGGGGTTTAGAATCAACGATAAAGATTTCACGATTCAAAAAACAGCAATTTTTTAGCAATAAAAGTCCAACACAATTGAGCATTTACTTCAATATTGTATATACAAGAATAATCTTTTAATTACGATATTGATAGTTATAAGTTGCCTTAGAAATGGTGTATTGTTCTATTAATTTTTAGAGGTCATTACATTATACTTATGTAATGACTCATTTACGATATGTCCAACGTTATCAAAGATTTCAATAACTTCAGAAATTTGAAAACAAGCATTACTTACTACTTCTTTTTCACATCCTCAAATAGACAACTTTTACAGTATTCTTTTTTTCCAGACTTATGATATTCATCTTGCAAATGACAATACTCTTCAAATTGAATAGATTGAGCATTAAAATAAGGGGCAATTTGTGCACTCACTACAATCATTGTTAAAATTAACCCTATAAATAATGGAATAAACTTAGAAGAAACCGTTGGTTGTAAAATTGCTTTAATTCTAGATTTAAAAGGATGCTGTCCAAATTGACTTAATAAACCAAATTGCTGCCTTTCCTTCATTTGAATCAATAATTTCGCATATAATTTTGCATCTCCTAATTTTTGTACAGCAAAAGCATCTGCAAGATATTCATTTATCAAATTTAGTTCTCGCTTGACGGCATAATATACGGGATTAATAAACCATCCCATTTGAATAAAATGCAAGAAAATATGCTCCCAGGTATCTTTATTATTCAAGTGTGCAATTTCGTGTTGTATGATAGCTTCTTGCTCATTTAAGGGTAAATCATTTAAACCATCATTCCATACGATATAGGCTTTTCGTAATTGAAAAGAAGCAGGAGATAAGCTTTTGGGGTGAGTTAGAAAAATATAAATTTGACCATTTATCCGTTTTTTGTAGTGATTAGATGTTTTGATTAAATATTCTAAATATATCATCTTTAAAAGAAGCATCAATATTAGTATGCCAACTATACCAGAAAAAAACCACCATAAAGGGGCTTTAGCTTGACGCATGGTATCAAAATAAGGATTTTGCTGATATAGCACCATATCAGCTTGTTGTGTTTGTTCACAGTGACAGAAGTTTTCCTGAGTTCTTGCTTTTTTATAACATTTTAATAAGTCTTTAGTGGTCAAGGGTTCATCATGAAAAGTGAGTTGGTCATGAGCAATTTCCGTTTTAAAAATTGTAGGCGTTTGATGAATAAAGTAAAATGGAAGTGCTATACTCAACCCTACAATAGCATATAATGCAAATTTACGTTGCCATGCCGTGCTATGCTTACGCATACCAAAGTAATATACTAAAAAACCGACTATGGATAATAAATAACTAAATATCAACTGAGTAACGAACATTACGATTCAATTGTGTAATTGTGTAGCTTTAGATTGATTACAATTCTCATATCAAATATATTCCTAATTTTACAATCAGTCGAAGGCGACACAACCCTTCAATCTATTCTATTTATCTTCAATTAAACGCTTTAAATCATCAATATCTTTTTGAGACACCTCATTATCACTAACCAAAGTAGATAATAGAGAGGTCATCGAGCCAGAAAAAACATTATTGATAGCATTTTTTAAAAATCGAGTTTGATATTCCATTTTACTAATAATTGGGAAATACTCATGTGAACGACCATAAGCTTTATGTCCAACATATTCCTTTTTTACCAAAATACGTACAATAGTAGATACCGTATTATACTTTGGTACTTTCTCTCCATCCCAATTTCCGTTTTCGATTATGTCTTTAACAAAGCCTTTTTCTAACTTCCAAAGGACATTCATTACTTTTAATTCCAAAGGTGTGAGTAAATTATTCATGAAAAATTTCATTAGTTTATAAACTTCAACAAATATATAACTAATTCTTTAGTAAGTCAACGAAAAACTTAGTTAAAGTTTAATGACTTTCTATTAATATTAAAAAAGACCTGTTTGGTACAATATTCACCTTGAAAAATTCGATATATAAGGTTTTT
>CAYLSF010000716.1:0-4451 GCA_964385675.1 uncultured Saprospiraceae bacterium | reverse complement strand
CTCCTGACCATGCGAATGCGAAGTTTATCTTATTGATTTCTGCCCACTTAGAAAGTGGACACTACTTTAATCCACACGCCCAACGGATTATTGAATCTAAAATGAAAGGTGGGAAGTTGGCAACTATGGATCCTCGTCTTTCGAATACAGCAAGTATGTCGGATTATTGGATGCCAACTTATCCAGGGTCAGAAGCTGCGGTCTTATTGGCAATGGCAAAAATCATTTTGGAAGAGCATTTATATAATCGGACTTATATTGAAAATTGGGTGAATTGGCAAGCCTACTTGGAAGCCGAACATCCAACTTTGGAAGTGACGTTTGAGAACTTTATCACTAAACTGATTGAGCATTATGCAGAATTTACCCCCGAATACGCAGAAAAAGAAAGTGGGGTAAAGGCAGAAACGATTGTAGAAGTCGCTCGTCAAATTGGTGAGGCTGGAGAGCGATTTGCAAGTCATACTTGGCGAAGTGCATCGGCTGGGAATTTGGGCGGTTGGTGTGTTGCTCGTTGTTTGCATTTCCTGCAAGTGCTGACAGGAAGTGTGGGTACAAAAGGTGGAACGTCACCGAATAGTTGGAATAAGTTTAAACCCAAGTTTTTTGATGTACCCCCTGCTCAAAAGTTTTGGAATGACCTTCATTTTCCGAATGAATATCCATTGGCATTTTATGAAATGAGTATTCTCCTACCCTACTTTTTGAAAGAAGGTCGGGGTAAAATGGATACTTATTTTACACGAGTGTTTAATCCTGTCTGGACATACCCCGATGGATTTTCATGGATAGAAGCCCTGAGTGATCATGATAAAATTGGTTGTCATATTGCCATGACACCGACTTGGAATGAGACGGCATTTTTTGCAGATTATGTGCTACCGATGGGACATGCTGCCGAGCGACATGATTTAAATTCTTATGCAACTCATACAGGAACTTGGATAGCATTTCGTCAGCCTGTGTTACGAGAAGCCGCTCGTCGTGCTGGAAAACAAACGACTTTTACTTACGAAACCAACCCTGGCGAAGTGTGGGAAGAAGATGAATTTTGGATTGAATTAAGTTGGCGAATTGATCCCGATGGAAGTTTGGGCGTTCGCAATCATTTTATCTCCCCATATCGACCTGATGAGAAAATTACGATAGATGAGTATTATCAATATATTTTTGAAAATACAAAAGGACTCCCCGAGGCCGCTAAAAAAGAAGGCTTGACGGAGTTGGATTATATGCGGAAGTATGGAGCATTTGAGGTAGAAAGTCATGTATTTAAAAAGCAAGAAACGCCACTCACTGCCGACCAACTCAAAGGAGCAGATATTGATAAAAAAACGGGCTTAATTACTAAAGAGGGTAAAACCATAGGTGTAGAGGTTAATGGAAAAGCTTGTACAGGTTTTCCTACTCCCTCTCGTAAAAATGAATTTTATTCCAAGACGATGGTGGATTGGAAATGGCCCGAATATGCGATACCCGGTTATATCAAAAGTCATATTCACCCCGAAAAATTGGACTATGAAAAAGGCGAATATTGCTTATTGCCGACTTTCCGATTGCCGACTTTGATCCACTCTCGCTCGGCAAATGCTAAATGGTTAAATGAAATCTCTAACCGAAATCCAATTTGGATGCACCCCAAAGATGCGAATCGTTTTGGATTTAAAACGGGGGATTTGGTGCGATTGAACACGGATATTGGCTATTTTGTGGATAAAGTGTGGGTAACGGAAGGGATGAAACCGGGGGTGATTGCTTGTTCGCATCACTTAGGGCGTTGGCGTAGAAAACAAGATGCAGGAAATCGTTGGGGAACGATTACGGTCGATATTGAAAGTGATGGAAAAGGCGGGTGGAAAATGCAAACAATAGATGGCATCCGACCTTTCAAGAGTCAAGATGGCGATAGCAAACGTATCTTTTGGCGAGATGGTGGGGTACATCAAAATATTACACACGCTGTTCATCCCGATCCGCATAGCGGAATGCACTGCTGGCATCAACGGGTACGAGTAGAACGTCCGCATCCCAAAGATAAATACGGGGACATCTTTGTAGATACCAATAAGTCCTTTGAAAATTATAAAGAATGGTTAGCGATGACTCGTCCTGCACCTGGGCCTGATGGATTGCGGAGACCGCTATGGTTTAAGCGACCGATTAAGCCAGCTAAGGAGACATATTATTTGAATCCCGATAGTAATCGGGAGTAGCGAGTTGTATGTAATTTCGATAGAAGTGAGGCATTTTTAAAATGCCTCACTTCTGAATTTTATAGGGGAGACTACTAATTCACCACTACCATTTTTACGACTACTTGTTCATTAGATTGAAGTATGACATAGTAAGAACCTTTTGCCAAAGGAGTTAAATCTAATTGCTCGTTTAATTGGCTCAAATTATCTCTCAAATTGATATGTTTAACGACTTGACCTATGGTATTTATGATTTTTATTTGAACCTCATTTGATGGTATATCAAATATGGCTTTGATATTTAATTGTCCTCTGGTAGGATTAGGTGAAAGCTCAAAAGTTTGTACATATAATTGCTCATCAGTATTTACAGTACAGTCATAACTATCCCCATTAATAGTCCATCCATAAGTATTAATGAGACGATTTCTTACACTATCTGCATCACAATAATATAGATTACGAGCTCCTAAATTTTTATTGGTAAAACCTTGACTTTCCCAACCTATTAGGGTGTTATCATAATTTTGAAGGCTTATACCAGCATAATCTAACATATTATACATACTTACAACATTACTTAAATCCCAGTTTCCTATATCTTGATTAAAGGTAGTGGCCTCAAAAAACATAGAGCTCATATATCTTATATTATTTACATCCCAATTTCCTATCGGTTGATTAAAGGAAGTAGCTCCAAAAAACATGGATGTCATATCTATTACATTATCTAAATCCCAATTACTAATATCTTGATTAAAGGCAGTGGCTTCAAAAAACATCATTCTCATATCTGTTACATTACTTACATCCCAGTTTCCTATTTGTTGATTGAAGGAAGTAGATTCAAAGAACATATAACTCATATCTGTTACATTACCTACATTCCAATTTCCTATATCTTGATTGAAAACTCCACCACTAAACATCGACTTCATATTTATTACATTATGTACATTCCAATTTCCTATATCTTGATTAAAGTAAATTGTATTTTGGAACATGCCATTCATATATCTTACATTACTTACATCCCAATTTCCTATTGGTTGATTGAATGGAGTTCCCACAAGTATAGCTGACATATCTATTACATTACTCACATTCCAGTTTCCTATCGGTTGATTGAAGGAAGTTGCAAGCGAAAACATACCGTTCATATTCGTTACGTTACTCACATCCCAGTTTCCTATCGGTTGATTAAACGAATTTGACTGTCTAAACATATAACTCATATTTATTACATTACTTACATCCCAGTTTCCTATCGGTTGATTAAAGTTTGTACGGCTAAACATATGACTCATATTTGTTACATTACTTACATCCCAACTTCCTATCGGTTGATTGAAGGCGGCTGCATCTTCGAACATCCAACTGATATTAATTACATTACTTACGTCCCAGTTGTCTAACGGTTGATTGAACGAATTTGAAGATCTAAACATCATTTTCATATCTATTACATTACCTACATCCCAGCTATCTAAAGGTTGATTAAAGGAGTTTGAAAATGCGAACATATAACTCATGTTAGTTACATTACTCACATCCCAGTTTCCTAAGGGATGATTAAAGGAAGCTGCATATTCAAACATATGACTCATATCGGTTACATTACTCACATCCCAATTGCTTATATCTTGATTGAAAAAAACTGTACCTGCAAACATATTATTCATATCGGTTACATTACTCACATCCCAACTTCCTATGTTTTGATTGAAAAAATAAGCTTGTTCAAACATTGAACTCATATTGGTAACTAAGGAAAGATTCGGAGCATCAACGGCTTGTGCTATGAGATTAGTGCAGCCCATAAAAGCATTTCCCATCGAAGTCCAAGCATTATTTCCCCATTGGTCGATTGATATGATTTTATCTTTATCTCCATCATTGTTAAAGTAAATACGAGGGAAGCTCCCTTGAATAGCAATAGTATAAGTTCCTGGAGTACCAAAATCATGTGTTACATCACCTGTAATGCCAAACTCATCAAAAACGCCATCATTATCCCAATCTACATCATAATTGTAACCGCTACCTATCGTTGGAATTCTGATTGAGGTATGATTAGTACCACTGTAAATACCAAATGGATCTATATTATCTGTTTTCCAAGTGGTTATAAAAGGTTGTGTAAATCCACTATTAATGAGTATAAATTGGAAAAGAATACCAATTAATAGGACTTTCTTTGGTCGGAAGATTTGAGTCATCTTTATTTAATTATTATATTTAATGAGTAAATAAGTT
>CAYLSF010000715.1:0-4452 GCA_964385675.1 uncultured Saprospiraceae bacterium | reverse complement strand
ATCTAATATTATATTGAACTAATAAAAAATGGAAAAACACCATTACCCATTATTTTTAAAACCAAGAATAGCGATATAAAATTTATAATTGATGGACATCATAAAATGAAAGCTTATAAAAAAGCAAATAAGGATGTTCAAGCAATTGTGATAGATAAATTAAATCATTATAAATTAGAATCAGAAAAAATTGTGAAGGCTTATAAGGCACTTACAATGGATTATAGTTTATTAGAAAAGCTAAAGTCGCATTTAAGAGATAAATAAAATTGCAATAAACAATAGAACTAACTAGCTATGAAAATACACATAGAAACCAACAGACTCCTCCTAAGAGAAATCGAGGAATATGATTTTCAAGGCATATTTGAATTAGATTCCGATCCAGCTGTTCACCGATATTTAGGGCAACAACCAATAAAAAGTATTCAAGAAGCGAAAGCTATAGTACAATATATTCGGAATCAGTATAAAGAAAACGGAATAGGTCGATGGGCAATCATAGATAAAAAAACCAATGAATTTATTGGCTGGAGTGGATTAAAATATGAAACGGCGGTAAGACAAGATATGCCTTATTATGACCTTGGATATCGGTTAAAGAAAAAGTTCTGGGGAAAAGGCATTGCAACCGAAACTGCCTTAGTCTCTCTAAAATATGGATTTCAGACCATGGGACTTAAAGAAATCTATGCCGGTGCTCATGTAGAAAATATCGGATCTAATAAAGTGCTTCAAAAAGTAGGGTTACAATTTATAGAGACATTTGAATATGACAGTGCACCACATAATTGGTATAAAATAACTCAAAATGATTGGCAGAAAAATATGCAACAATAGGCTTAAAAGATTCAATCAACATAAAATACCAACTAAACTTCCAAATCCTTTACAATGAATCATCAAGATTACTTTTCGCACTTATTTGAAATAGCTAGTTACTTAAACAGGGAGTTTTCATTGCATGCAGCCCTTCACAAGTCTCTACAAAAAACAGTAGAAATCCTCCAACTAGAAACAGGATGGATTTGGTTAACAGAACCCAATAATAAATCCGTCTATCTAGCAGCCTCCTACAATCTACCACCTGCGTTAAGCAAACATCCTGAGCGATTATCGGGTTGGTGCTATTGTATCAATCAATACCTATCCGACGATATTAATCAAGCGATGAATATCAGTGAAATTGCTTGTTCTAGACTGAAGGATATAAATACAGGCACAAAAGGTTTAAAATTTCATGCAACCATTCCGATTATTACCAATGCCCAAAAAGTCGGGATTATCAACCTACTGAGCAAAGAAACACAACAACTTAGCGAACAAGAACTCACTATATTAAATACCATCAGTGAATTAATCGGCACGGCCATACAACGTACACGGTTACAAGCGTCCTACACCAATAAAAATACAACATCAGATACGTCTATCAATCGGATATTAGAAGCCGTTATATCTCCTACATTAAATGAACTTATATCTTATCTTGAAAGTCCAACAAGTGATAAAGAAAAGGTAAGAACAGTTCTCAAAAAAATAATCGCCCTTCAAGAACAACTTCAGATATTACAACAAGAAACGACTACCCTAAAAAAGGTGGACACCTCAAATAAACCATTTAATTATCCAGAAAAACCCCTCACCAAACGAGAATTAGAAGTGCTTACCCTAATCAAGCAAGGCTTAACGAATGAGCAAATCGGTAAACAATTATACATTACTGCACGAACCGTAAAATTTCATATTACTTCTATTTTGGCTAAGCTCAATGCCGATAATCGTACTAAAGCGGTAGATATTGCTTTGAGGAGGGGATTGTTGTGAGTTGGTGTTTTGTAGATTTTCAGAATCACTTAACCTTAAATTTTTCTGATCGTAACACTTTGCAGTGATAATTATAAGACATTATTTTTTGTCCTGAAAGGGCTTGAGCAATAACACAGGGCATCGCCCTGTGAAATAAAAGGTACATGAATAGCTCTGAAAGAGCGAAAGCACTACAATCTTTTACTTCACTTACGCCCTTACAGGGCTTAGAAGGACTTTTTAAGATTCATAGGGCGATGCCCTATGTTATTGCTCTTGCCCTTTTAGGGCGTTTAATCCGTATTTTTCTATCAATTTTAATATCACTGCATAATGTTATAATCAGAAATTTTTAAATCTATTTTTCGACGAGGTGATTAGTAATTGGTATTTCTCCGCAATTTTTAATAAGTCTTATAAAGTAAATAATCCTCCTCTATCCTACCTGTACCATAGTACAGGTAAATTTCTGTACTTAGGTTCATTTTATAACTTGTTATCATTTAAGATATTTGTATCAAAATAACAAAGACATCATTTAAGAGTAATAGACTTTAAATGATAAATCGATTTTCACAATCAAAAAATTATATATCATGAACACACAGAAAATGTATTTAGAACACGCTAATATTACGGTTAATAATTTACAAGAAGCTATCAAATTCTTTCAAATTGCCTTTCCACATTTTAAAGTTAGAGGACAAGGCAATGACAGACGAGAGTGGGTTCACCTTGGAGACGATTACACTTATTTAGCGCTTAATCAGGCGAAACAAGGGCCATTGAGTGTTGAAAAAAACTATGATAAAGCAGGTGTTAATCATATTGGTTTTGTTGTACAAGATGTAGAAGCGATAGCTGAAAATCTTCTAAAAAATGGCTACAAAAGAGATTACCCAAAAGAAGTAGAGCAATTTAGAATTCGAGATTACTTTGCCGATACAGATGGCAATCAATATGAATTTATACAGTATCTTAGTGATGTGCCTTCGGAAAGAAATCGTTATTGATGGTTACTTAGTTGCTTAGTTGCTAATAATACAACGTAATAATTCAAATTTGAGTAAACGAAGTTGGATTCTTTGATAAAATTATAGTAGTCATCAGGTGATTTTTGTTGAATCACTAAAATCTTAACATATAGAAATTTAGTTTCTACCACCTACTCATCTGATGACTCATTTCTGGAGACTTTTCAATAAACATTGAACTCAATATAACAAAATGGTATTTAGAAAAGCGACTAAAGCAGATGTGTATGACATCGTAAAGATGTTAGCTCATGATAAACTCGGAAAACTGAGAGAGGATTTCCGAACTCCACTACCCGAAATCTATTATAGAGCTTTTGAAAATATCAATCAAGATAACAATCAGGAATTGATAGTAATTGAAAATGAGGATAGTGAGATTATTGGAACGATGCAGCTTTCTTTTATACCTTATTTGACGTATCAAGGGGGGATTAGGGCTCAAATAGAAGCCGTTAGAATACGAGAAGACCAAAGAGGAAAAGGAATTGGAGTGCAACTATTCCTTTGGGCAATTGAAAGAGCAAAAGAGCGAAACGCTCATGTTGTTCAGTTAACAACAGATAAAAAACGCCCCGAAGCTATTCGATTTTATCAAAAACTTGGATTTCAAGCAACACATGAGGGTATGAAACTGCATTTAAAATAACCATCAAAACTAATAATCAATGAAATACGGTTACACGATTTTTTACGTCAAAGACGTCAAAACCACCATTGACTTTTATGAAAAAGCGTTTGGCTTTGCCCCTAAATTTATCACCCCAGAACAGGACTATGGAGAATTATTTTCGGGAGAGACAACCATTGCTTTTGCTTCAATTCAATTAGGACATTCCAATTTTAAAAAAGGATTTCAGCCTATATCGAATCATGAAAAACCAATTGGTGCGGAAATGGCATTTGTAACAGAGCATATTGAGCAAGATTTTCAAAAAGCGATTGGTGCAGGAGCTATTGTATTTGAAAAAATTATACAAAAGCCTTGGGGACAAAAAGTTGGTTATCTTCGAGACATAAATGGTATTTTGATAGAAATTTGTACGCCAATCAACTCTTAGATTTTCATGCTAATCTAATTTTACAAGCATAGATAACAATATGTAAAAGTTTCATCCGTCTATTGTACTAGAATAATTACATCGTTTTACATAAACCTCTACTGCTTCTTTAATGACACTATTTTTCTTTGAAGCTAGCACGATCTTATCACTTGAAATACTATAATTTGAAAATAAAAATTTACGAATATTTTTAGACCTGATATAATGTAACGGTATTCTAGTAAATTGTCCTTTTGGATATAATCCTTTCAAAATCAATTGATAGTCATCAGGATGACCTTGAATCAAACTTGCGATATGTGCTAATTTAGGCTGATTTTTCACATTAATATTAGCCTTATCCAAATCAAAATAAATATCTTCTATCCAAAGTAAAGTTGTTGTATCATTTGGTGGCAAATTTTGATTGATATATTGTAGTAAGTTGGGATGAGTAATGGTGTAGTTTCCCCTTATTCTTTTATTTTTAGTTATAGAAACTGACTCTTGAGTTTGGCAACTCATCGCAAAGAGCATTAAAATATTAAAGATAATTGGTAAAGATT
>CAYLSF010000714.1:0-4458 GCA_964385675.1 uncultured Saprospiraceae bacterium | reverse complement strand
TGATAAACCTTGATACCATGCTGCTTTGCTATTTTCACAATAGCAGTAGGTTTACCCAAAGAAGTTAGAAAGAATTTCACGCCTTCTTCAATGGAGATTTCCATCCATTCTTTCATCTGTTCGTGGTACTTTTGGTTCGCACCACCAAAAATGGTAAAGTTAACCCCGAAAGGTTTGTCGGTCAATTTTTTAATCAACTGTAATCCTTCTCGAAAGTCGTGACCATATAAAGAAGTCAAAGCCACAGGCTGCACCACGCCAAAACCACCTGCATCCGAAACAGCAGCAATAAGTTCTGGATTTGAACCTGGATACATTGGGCCACAAATGATAGGTACTTTTGCCCCTGTGTCTTGTAAAAATTGTTGAGTTGTTGGTTTCATATTTAGTTTTTTTGATAAAAGTCAAAAGGGAGACTGCTTTACTGTCAGATCGTCTTTGACGGTCAGATTAAGTATATGTATCAATCTGACTTCTGACTATGGTAGGTCTACTTCGCTATCCTAAATTTCCACTAGACCATAAAATACATATCTATTCTTGCCTAATAACACTAATAAAAAAATCAAAAATAGGTTTTAAAACCTAAAATCAAAAGTATTTCATCACCCTTTCTCAAAATTGTTTTGTATTTTTGTTGAAAATGATAATTCATACATGAAAAAGACACAAATAAAGATAATCAAGAGTGCTATTCAACTATTCAATGAACAAGGTACTAGCAACGTAAGATTACAAGACATTGCTAAATCAGCAGGAATAAGTCCTGGAAATTTATCTTATCATTATAGGCTCAAAAAGGACCTCATGGCAGGTGTTTTAGAATATATGAAATTGGCTTTTGTAGAATCTCAAAACACTAATTTGAGTTTTTTGGAAAGCAATGATTATGGAACTATTATACGAAACTATATCCGCTTTCAGATTGAACATCGCTTTTTTTATAGAGATATTTTAGATATTATCGCTTTAGTACCAGAGGCTAGGTCATTATATGAAAAGCAAATAGAACGCGTTGTTAACTTTAGCAAGAATGGACTGTACTTAGCAGCGGGCAAAGGAATTATAAAACCAGAACCTCATGAAGGGCATTTTCATTTTTTTGCCAAAAACGCTTGGGCTATTCTAAATTCATGGTTAACAGAAAGAGAAGTGCTTGGTGATGAAAAAGTGAGTTTACAGCATGCTTTTTTAGCTATGTTGGAGTTTCATTATCCCTATTTTACAGAAGATAAAGGTAAAGCATGGTATGGAAAGATGAAGCAAGATTTAATACGGTTAGTCAATAGTATTTAAAGTTATTGGAGTTGAATTTAATAACTTAGATTTGTCTTTTGATAGTTTGATTTTAAATACTATTCGGTTCTTTGACAATTTTTGCAAAGTAAAAGTCATCAGATGAGTAGTTTCATTGAAAATGAATGGTTTAGCTTAACATTTAAACGCTAACAGTAACTCACTTGATGACTTTTGGCAAGATTTGGCAAAGATCCTACTATTCCTTACAAAGAATATCCTATCAGAATCAATATGCTATCCATAGATATAAAAAAAGCAGCCCACTTATTGAGCTGCTCTTCTAAATTTCTAAACTTTAGGGTAGAAGACCGGTTTCGAACCGGCGACCTCCTGAACCACAATCAGGCGCTCTAACCAGCTGAGCTACAACTACCATTTTTACTCTTGCTTAAGAAAGCGATGCAAAGGTACAATAAGTTCCCTTTTTGCAAAAATTTTAAAATATTTTTTTGATAATATTTTATGACCATCGACTTGTACTCACCATTGCCTTTGGATAATCCGCGCCTAATCTTAAATGGAAGGTCGATTGCTCCTTATTAGAGAGCGTATCAGGACGGTGAACTCGATTATTCGGTAGTTCATCTAACTCAGGTAACCACAACTTCACATATTCACCATTTGGGTCATAGCGTTTGGCTTGTGATAAAATATTGAAATAACGATTCTCTCTAGGATCGTTTCCTACGCCTGCCACATAGTTCCAATTACAATAATTACTCGCCACATCATAATCAATCAACATGGATTCAAAATACTCGGCCCCCATTTGCCAGTTCAGTTTTAAATCATGCACCAAAAAGCTAGCAACATTTTGTCGTCCTCTGTTTGACATAAAACCTGTCAAATTCAATTCTCGCATATTCGCATCTATGAAAGGCACACCTGTTCTACCTTCTGCCCAACATTTAAAGAGTTGAATATTATCCTCTAAGTCATGATTTACTTTTTCTGCTAAACCACCTTTTTGGAAAATCTTATTTTTATGTTTCTTCGCCATTAGGCGGAAGAAATCACGCCATAACAATTCAAAAATCATCCAATAGGTTGACTTATTTTTAGTGCGTTCTCTTTCATATCGCTTAACCTCTTGATAGATTTTTTTAGGCGATAAACACCCCAGTGCCAACCATGGAGAAAACTTTGAAGAATAATCCCCACCGATTAAACCATTTCGAGTTTCCTTATAAGTAGAAATTAAATTGGTTGCCCAAAGGTATTCTTCTAATCGAGCTAAGCCTGCTGATTCTCCGCCTTTAAAATCCAAGACTGCCCTTTCATCTGCCTCAAAACTTTCATATCCTAAATCCTCTAAAGTAGGCATCTCTCCTACCTCTACCTTAGTTGTCCAGTAATTAAAATTATCTGGAACTTCTAAAGGCTCACGAACAGGTACATATCGCTCAACTTCCTTACGAAACTGCGTAAAAATTTCAGGCGTGTGTGCCACAGGAAAAGGTAAATCCTGCGTATAATATAACATCTTGCCCCGAAAATAATACAACTCTCTTCCAATCCGCCACAATTCCTTTTCAACAGCATCTTGCACTTTTATCTCTTCATCTGTTCTTTCGATATTACAGAAAACCCAACCGGCCTTTAATTCATCTGCAAAAGCAGGAATAATGTCTTCAGGCTTTCCTACCCTAACCACCAAATCAATTCCTTTATCCTTAAAGGATTGACGCAAATCCTCTACACTTTCTAATAAAAATTTTGCTCGATGCTTGCCCGTTTTTCGGAAGCCATAACTCGTTGTATCTTGAAATTTTCGTTCATCAAAAACATAAATTGGAACAATCTCTTCTCCTCTTTTGAAAGCATGTGTAAGGGCTTCATTATCGTGTAAACGAAGGTCTTGACGAAACCACACAACCACTCTTTTAGCTTTTTTCATCTTTCCAAAATTTTGGTGAACAAGTAGTACAATTTAACTTTTTGATTATTTACACATCTAACAAAGGAACATATAGAAGGTTGACGATTTTAACTAAAAAACTTTCAAAAAAAATTGAAAATTCAATAAGTTGAAATTATTAAGTCTTCAGTCTATATTTTCAACTATCTACAAAAAAAAAGACAGTCGCTCAATGAGGACTGTCTTTTAACGTTTACTACTAATGTGTGCTTTACAATATTACAATTTTGGGGTATATTTCAGTCTAAAAATCAAGCTCTTAAATGAATGTGTTTGTTCTTGAGTTAAGTTTATTTTATTCTGATTTTCAATATCATACGTCCATAATTTACTAGAAGCCACTCCTCCAAATTGATGATGGTAGCCTACCTCAATGCCTAATCGACCATGCGTACGATTATTCATCAATAAATATTCTAGACCATTGTAAAAAGAGAAACTAGAACCTCCTCCTTGTTCTTCATACAAATATCCCTGTCCATCTAATATAAATTGTTTCGATGCTATTTTTGTACTTAACGTTTTATTCCAAGCGCCTCCGATGGTTAAGCTAAATCGAGGTGCTTTGTCTATTCTAAAAGGAATCGTATGCGTCAGATATAAAGGAATGGAAATAGTGTATTGAGTAATATCTAAATCTGTTGGTCTAGTGAGTTCTGCAAGTTGTATTTGTTGAAAATAAAGCGGTCGCATTGTTACCCCTAATCCTGTTTGTATCGCATAATGTGGAGCAAATTGGTAATTCAACAAACTTTGTAATTCCGTTACATACGAAGTATTCGTTGTGCCAATAGCTCCTGTTGTATTGTTAGAAGGTAAAGCCGTTCCTAAGTCCTCAATGTATCCAATAGACATTTGAAAACCCAAGCCTTTTTTGAAAATATAATCTTCGGGCTTGTACCAATCCTTGCCATCTTCCTCGGAGAGTATAGATGACAAGGCGGTTAAAGTCATGATTGAGGGCTGTACGGTGTTTTCAACTATTACATTTTTATCAACATTCTCATTAAGGTTTAATGCAAAATTAATTCCTTTTTCTTGCTGATTGATGGTAGTTTCCGCTGTTGCATCAATCACTTTATCAAACAATGTAGCTCCAAATCCAAGAACATTCTTTTCTTCCGAACTACTGAAATGGGTTTGCAAAATTGGGCTATCAAAAACATTAGATTGCTCCAATGCTCTATTGGAATTTTTATGGTTATTTTGACCCATTAGGGTTGAAGCAGTACGATATGACT
>CAYLSF010000713.1:0-4459 GCA_964385675.1 uncultured Saprospiraceae bacterium | reverse complement strand
TTTAACATAATTAGATCTTAAAATTGACGTTTTTAGCGGAATTGCATCATAAGTTTTATTATTAGTTTAGTCATCAAATTTTATAAGTATTTAATCAATAATGGATAGGAAAAAATTTATCAAAAGAGCTTTATATGGCTCATTAGGATTGGGTGTTCTAGGCGGTTTATATGCTTGGCAAGTAGAACCCTTTTGGCTAGAATTTGTACATAAAAAAATGCCAATATTGAATCTTAATCAGTCTTTGACTAACAAAACGCTAATACAAATTAGTGATATACATGTAGGTAATCGTTTTGATTATCAATATATTATTGATTCTTTTAAGCAAGCAAAAGCCTATAACCCCGATTTTGTGGTTTATACTGGGGATTATGTGAATTACAAAAATGAAGAACAATTTGAGCAATTAAAAACAGTGATGAGACATGCTGTAAAGGGTAAGCTAGGGACAGTCGGTATTTTGGGGAATCATGATTATGGTAAAAATTGGGCAGAACAGTCCGTAGCGGATTCTATTACCGAAATTTTGAATACGGCAGGAATTAAAATTCTTAAGAATCAAGCTATCGAAATTGAGGGATTACAAATAATAGGACTAGATGATTATTGGGGATTGAATTTTAACCCAAAGGAAGCTATGAAACATTATGACCCGATAAAAGCAAATATTGTACTATGCCATAATCCTGATGTTTGCGATTTAGATGTTTGGAATGACTATAAAGGCTGGATTTTAGCCGGACACACACATGGAGGTCAATGCAAACCTCCTTTTTTGCCAGCACCAATGTTGCCTGTTGAGAATAAAAATTATAGTCAAGGGGAGATTGATTTAAAAGATGGTCGCACGCTGTATATAAATCGAGCTTTAGGGCATTTATGGCAAGTCCGATTTAATGTAAGACCTGAGATTACGATTTTTGAGTTGGAATCTATTACTTAAATGAGTGGAAATATTGGGATGAAGAGGAACTAATTTATAAACACTAATGTATGTAACAATACTTATTTTAAAATTTAAACTAACTAACCATGCAAAGAAGTAAACGCAAATTAACCGCCTTACATACATTAGAAATTATTGAAAAAGGCGGTTATCAGAACAAAACGGGTGAATGGATAGATATTAGTGAAGCTCAGCAAAGTGCAGTAACTAACACTATTCTCTATCGTCCAACTCACCTACTGGAACTGATTGAGCAATTTCAAAAGCAAGAAACTGATTTTGAAACAATTTATGAAGTGAATGGATTGACAACACTTGATGCCATTCGAGAGGCTTACTTGAGCGATAAACGTATTGTGGCTCTAAATTTTGCTTCTGCTCGAAATCCAGGTGGTGGATTCTTAGGCGGTTCTCAAGCACAGGAAGAGAGCGTGGCAAGAGCTTCTGGACTTTATCCCTGTCTGACTAATAACGGTAAGGATTATTACACGATTAATCGAGAAACGAAGTCTTGTATTTACACGGATCATATTATTTATTCTCCAAGTGTGCCGGTTTTCAAGCAGGAAAATGGAGATTTGATGGAGACTCCTGTATTTGCATCTATTATTACTGCTCCTGCTGTGAATGCTGGTGTGGTAAGACGCAAAGAGCCGAAAAATGTGAAGAATATCTTACCAAGAATGAAGCAACGAACCGATATGGTACTTGGTATTTGTCAAAAACATGGATATGAAACCTTAATTTTAGGGGCTTGGGGTTGTGGTGTTTTCCAAAATATTCCCATTGATATTGCTAAGATTTTTCATGAATTATTAGAGACAAAGTATAAGAATCAATTTAAGCGAGTCGTATTTGCGATTTATGCTCGTAATCCCCGATTTATTACACCGTTTCAAGAGGTTTTTGGCGTATAGTCCATAGGAGCGTTTGAGTGCGCACAAACGCTCCTTATGACTAATATGTTTTCTATTCAGATTTTATTTCAGGTTTATCTTTATCCTCTTCTTTTTTAACCTCATCATTTCCCAATCGAATATTATACCAGTCAATTTGACGAGAGAAATACATCACTAACCCTAGAATGATAAATAGACCGATACTTCCTATCAATAGTGCATAATCTTCTAATTGAATGATGGTAAAAATGAAGGAGTATAATATAAATAGAATCCCGAAAATTAGAATCCCTATTTTTCTAGATTTTAAAATAGCAGCGACATAACTTGTAATCAACCCTAAAGTCAATATAGCGGCTAAACCATACGATAGATTGAAAGAAATATGTTCACTAAATGATAATAATAGGGCATAGAATATGATTAAAGCTAAACCCACTAATAAATATTGAATCGGATGGATAAACACCTTTTGTAAAACCTCCACAAAGAAGAAAACCATAAAGGTCAATACCAGAAATAGAACGGCATATCTAGCGACTCGATAAGATTTTTTATAATTATCAACAGGCAGGAGTAGGTTTGTTCCAAATGAACTGTAACTTACACTGTGGTCGTTATTCGTCCAACTCTGCGGATAGTTTCTATTGAGGTGTAAAATATTCCAATTTGCTGTAAATCCTTCTGTATTGACTTCTCTACTATCTGGCAAGTAAGTTCCCGTAAAACTCGGCGTTGTCCAATTTGATTTTAGGGTCACATCTGTTGTTTTACCCACGGGTATAAAATATAAGTGTTGACTACCTTTTAGATCAACATCCATCGAAAAACTATATTCAGTAGAATCTCCTTTTACAGGTATTGACGCATTAATGCCGCTAGAAACAACATCTTTGGAACTTGTACCGGAGTTAAATTGAATATTATTATCATTCCATTTAAGGGCAATTTGTTTTTCTATACCTTTTAAATCGCTGATACCAATATTCAATGTCGCTTTTTCAAATCGAATATTTTCCTGTTCTATTTCAAATTTTTGCCAATCTATCGAATTAAAATTCCCCTTTAAGGTAAAATTGGATTCATAGACTACGACTTCATAAATTCCTCGATACCTTTTTTCGGGTTGAATTGTACCATCTACCACTAACTCATTAGGCAAAAAATATAAATATTCTTTTAGCTTAACAATTTTATTTGTGGAGTCCTTTGGTGAATATCTTTTGACATATTTGTCGTAAGGAATAGTGATATAAGGACCTGTAATCGTTTGACCATTTCCCCATTTAGAACTTACTTCACTAATGGCTCTTTCTTGCACACGTTCCCGTTCATGAATCAAGTCTTCTACCATAGTAGTAGGTATCAGTAAAACTAGGATGAGTATGAAGATAACAAAGAGCTTAAAAAAGATGTTGCTTTTAAGATTTTTCATAAAGTATGATATTTGTGAATAATAAGAATATGCGACTCTCGACTTTTGACTCTCGACAATCGACTTTCGTACTAATAATTATCGGTATTCGACTTTCGACTTTTTATTAAAGTCGAGAATATCAAAGATAAACTTACTAAATTTATTGCGGCAATTATTATAAAATTCTACTAATCAACTAGATGAATCATCGTATCAATTATTTTATTAGACAATTGGGAAAGATGCCTAAAATGGAAAATATAAATAATTTATATGATTACAAGGTATCTGATAATAAAGATCGAAGGCATAATTTGAGGGTTTATCTCAATAAAATGTATCACCTAAACCCTAAAGTACTATTAGTAGGAGAAGCGCCAGGGTACAAAGGATGTAATGTAACAGGTGTTCCATTTACAAGTGAAAAGATAGTAAAAGAGCATTTTTTTTTCAAAGATGATAATTATAAAATAACAAACCCAAAATTACAATCTGAAAGTACAGCTACTATTATGTGGTCAATATTGGATGAACTTCAAACTTATCCATTATTTTGGAATGCCTTTCCTTTTCATCCCTATCTAGAGAATAATCCATTTTCAAATCGAAAACCAAATGTGAGGGAACTAGAGTTAGGGAGGTTGATATTGAAAAAACTGATTCGTCTTTATCGCATAGAGATTCTTATTTGTGTTGGGAAAGTAGCCTATAAAAATTGTTTGAAGATGAATTTAGACCTTCCTTTACATTGCGTTAGACATCCATCGTATGGAGGGAAAAAGGATTTTAAATTGGGATTATTGCAAGTTATGAAAAACTTGTACGATTTATCAAATATTAGTATTCGATAAATCGCACAAAGAATATTTTCATGATATTAATCAATATGAGGATTTTCCTTATCTGTTATCAATTTAGCATCGGGAAAAGTTCGAGTGACTACTTTTAATTTATCCATCGCTTCTTTGTGTGTCTTATAGTTTCCTATCATGTAGATATATCCAACACTTTTCACCTGCTTAAATTCTACTTTTTCATCGGGTAGAATTCTAAATACAGGATTAGTCATATCCAATGGATCGGGGGTAACCAAAACACGGATGGTGTAAGTCTTCTTTTTTGAAAAACTCATACGCTTTGCACCTGGTTCTACCTCGGGAGAAATATAAGTTGACTTATCTGCAGAGTTAGCAG
>CAYLSF010000712.1:0-4468 GCA_964385675.1 uncultured Saprospiraceae bacterium | reverse complement strand
CACTTTTATTAAATCAGATTGAAGCAGCGATTTTATTTTTTGAAATAATCCTTTCCTTTCGGTTGAATTATGACGCAAACATACAGGTCGCCTTATTACTCAAATGAGACAATCTTATTACCCATTCCTACTTTATATTGCCTATTTCGGACATTGGTATTACTCATTTCGGACATTGTCCATTTTGGGTGAGGTGTTTTTGATTAAAAAATAGCCCAAAATGAAAAACTCGTATTGAATTTATCAATACGAGTTTTGATTGGCATATCAGCAAGAAGAAAGGATTATCCTACTTAAGTGGTCAGACTTATTTAGTCGTCATTTAAATTTTGACAAAATAATTGATTTGAAAATCAATCAAAATTCAAAATTTGTCATTCAAAATTGCCCGACTACTTATATTCCGAAGGAAGCTTACCAAATTCTTTCCTAAATAACTGAGAGAAATAGGTTGTTTTTTGGAAACCGACTTGATAGGCAGTCTCACTAACTGATTTCCCAGATTCTAAAAGCATTTTAGCGTGTTGTAAACGAATAGTTCTGATGTATTTAGTAGGGGTTAAGCCGGTTAAAATTTTGACTTTCCTATATAGGGTTTTGGGGGTTAATAAAAGCTTTTCAGCTAGGTAGTCATTAGAAAATAAAGAATTATTCATCTCTTTAATAATTAAGGCTTCTAAGGACACTAACCATTCTTGTTCTTCATCAGAAACGGAATTCTGGTGTGGAGTAGCTGTTGATTTATTAGCTGTTTTTGAAAAAGCTTGACGTTCTTCATAGTTCACTAACAGATTTGATATCCTCGTCAGTAATTCTTCTTCATCAAATGGTTTTAATAAATAATCATCTACACCAATACGCAAGGCTTTGAGTTTATCTTGAATATCTGCTCTAGCGGTGAGCATAATCACAGGAATACCTCTAAAATAATCCGTAGATTTTAAATGTGTCAATAGCTGATAACCATCCATTTCAGGCATCATAATATCGGAGATGATTAAAGACGCTTGACGGTGAACGGACGCTCTCCCGAAAGCTTTCGGGATCGCTTGACGGTCTTTTTCAATAGAATTTAAATCCGTTAACCGTTCACCGTTTACCGTTAACCGTTTCAATGCTACTTTTCCATTTTCTGCTGTGATAATATTGTAGTATGGTTCGAGTATAGTTTGGATGTAATCTCGTAATGAATAATTATCTTCTACAATAAGAATTGTTTTGTTAGATTTGGTAGTTGGAATTGGAACTGCTGTTTCCTCGACGATTTCTTCTTCCTCTAGTTGAGGTATTTCTACCATGCCTAAAACTTCCTTTCGTGGTAAGGTCACATGAAATTCACTCCCAATCGTCCACTTACTTTCTACCCAAATTTTACCATTCATTAATTCCACAAATTCCCGAGAAAGTGCCAAACCAATACCTGTTCCTCCTTCTGTTTTCGCATTTTCCTGTTCTGACTGATAAAAACGATTAAATACATTAGGGACATCATCAGGATGAATGCCTCGACCTGTATCGGCAACGGTTATTTGGATTTGATTCTTTTTATCTTCAATAGTTACAGTAACTTCTCCACCTTTTGGGGTAAACTTTATAGCATTAGATAATAGGTTGTTGATAACTATTTCCAACTTCTCTTTATCCAATTTTAATTGTAGATGTTGATCTATTGTATTTTCAAAACTAAAGTGAACACCTTCTCGCTGTGCATGAGATTCAAACGCTGAAATAATCCGTCGAATAAATGGAAAAAATACCGTTGGCGTTTCATTTAATTTCATTTTATTCGCCTCCATTTTAGATAAGTCAAGGATTGAACCGACTAATTTTAGTAATTTTTTACCGCTTTTTTTTGCCTTACTGAGCATCGTAAAATCTTGATTGGTTAGGTTGCCTCTTTTCAAAGTCGTATTAATAGGCCCCAAAATCAAAGTCAACGGCGTTCGGAGTTCATGTGAGACATTGGCAAAGAAGCGAGATTTCAGCACATCTAATTGTTGTAATTCTTTGGCTTGTTGTTCAATTACTTGCTTGTCGTTTTCTATCGTTTTTTTATCTGCCTCAATCTTTGCCGTTCGCTCTTTTACTAATCTTTCCAATACGACTTGTCGTTGTTTTAGTTGTGTCGTTCGACGCTTATAGAAATAAAAACCTGAACCAATAACAGTAATGGAAGACAATAAAATAAACCACCAAGTCAAATAAAATGGACGTTTCACTGTAATGGTATATTCTAAAATATTCGCAGATGACGTATTATTAATTGTTTTAGCTTTGATGCGTAATTGATGTGAACCATAAGGCAATTGTCCTAATTGGATAATTCGCTTTTTCTGCACTTGCCACTTTCCATTATTGAGTTGATAGAGATATTGATTGTTATCGACACTTTCATAATTCAATAAACCGACTTCCAATTCGTATATATAATCATTTGGAGGAATAATAATGCTTTTCGTTTTCTTAATTTCTATCGTTTTATCAATAGCTATTTGTTGTTGTCCGCTAAACTGTTGGTATTTTAATAATGTCAAATGTGGTAGAAACGTAGTAGAGGATTGTTCAAAATCTTTCGGTTGAAAAATCGTAATTCCATCTAAACCACCGAAAGCTAATCGCTGATGACCTGCTTCATCTCGATATTCAAAATGTGAAATTCTATTAAATTCAGTCTGTCCAACGCCATCTTTAGGCAGGAAGTTTTCAACCGCCAACGTTGCCTTATTCATCTTTATAATCCCGTAATCACTGCTCATCCAAAAATTCCCAAAGTCATCAGGGTAAATAGCATAAATCACATTATTAGGCAAACCATCTTCAATCGTAATTAATTGATATTCGTTATTTTCTCTATTCCATCGAATAACGCCATTAGCGGTTGCTAACCAAAGTATGTTTTCATTTTCTTGGTATAAATGATGAATATTATCTGTTGGCAAATAATTGTTTTGGGGTTGATTCCAATTATATTTTTCAATGACCTTTTCTGTGGTCTCATCAAATAACCATAAGCCTTCATTGGTACAAAGCCATAAACAATTTTTACATTTTGTATCAGGTGCAATATGTTGAATAGTAAAACCAAACTTGTTGAAACCTTCAATTTCAATCAATCGGTCAGAAACATCAGGTGCAATATTTAGTTTGAATAAACCTGGATAAGTACCAAACCATAAGAAATTATCATTTTGACGAGAAGGACTAAAACACCAAGAACCAAAACCAGGACCTCCATTTCGGGTTCGTTCAAGCATAAGTGTTTCTGTAATTTTATTATTATCCCAATGGATTACTTTATTTGCTGCACCAATCCAAAGCCCACCTTCTTTTGATGGATAAATCACTCTGGTACCATTTATCCGTTTTACACTTGTCCATTGTTGACTTGTAAAATCATACTTAGCTAAACCAAAATCAAGCTCAAGACAGGCTAATATTTCATCTTTATTAATAAATAGTCCTCTTGCGGAAGTTTTTCTATTTATATAATTATCATACGGCAAGGTTATAAATTCAAAATTATTCTTCTGGACAGACACCATATAAAATCCGAAATCTGTTCCTATCCAGAATCTACTCTGCTTATCCCGATAAATATTTCGAATAGTATGTTTTATATCAGTTTCATCTACTTTTAATAAATAAGTCCCGTTTCCAGTATATAAATCAATTGATTTATTGGAAATTTGTCTCCGTGCATAAGCTGAGTTACCTTTTTCATCAATAGAGGATTTCTCCTTTTTTTCTGTAAACTTATAGTGGATTGCTTTTCCTTCAATTTTCTCTATTACTAAATATTCAAGGGAATCTTTTCCTGCATAATATAATTCGCCTTCTGTTCTTCCAATACCAATCTGAGTTGTTTTCAGCTTAAAGGGAAGTTTTAATTTCGTAAATCCTTCCGAAGAGTGATAACGATACATTACATTGGACACATCATTATTAATATAAATATAACCATTCTTATCAACAGGGAAACCCAAAAAAGAAGGAGATCGCTTAAAGGTTTCTGGAGGAACTTCAGTACCAAATCGTTCTGCTATCGTTTGAAAAGTTTCATGGATTGGATGAAAAAACAGGATTCCATTCTTTTCTCTATCTATCCATAACCAACCTTCATCATCTTGTCCAATATCTCTTACATTTCTTAAGTCAACACCATGATTTTTATCCAACCAATACTTAAAATTATAGCCATCAAAACGATTTAAACCATTTTTAGTGCCTATCCATATCATGCCATCTCGGTCTTGGAAAATACATTTTACATCTCGGTGCGATAAGCCATGTTCGGTGGTGAAGTATTGAACGGTGGGGATATAAGTTTGATTTTGGGCAAATAGTAGGTTGGTAACTATTAAAAAAATAGTCAATATGTATAGTCTTGTGTGTCTAAGATGCAATTGAAAATTCAATTCGATTAATTTAGTAATTTTCTTTCTATAACAAAGATAGTAAAATCAATGAG
>CAYLSF010000711.1:0-4475 GCA_964385675.1 uncultured Saprospiraceae bacterium | reverse complement strand
CTTTTGAAGTATAAATTTCAACAGAATCAACCAAGTCACCATTATCATCAATAGAAGCTAATACTCCATTTTGACGGATAAGAATTACTGAATCAACATCCTGAGAATACGTTTCTAAGTATTTAAGTATTACTCTATCTTTTTGAAAAGATAATATATGTCTATGGGAAGGTAAACCTATTTCTTCATCTTGCTGATCAGGACGATGAACATAATATTTTTCTATCCAAACGCCTTCAATATCATTTGAATCATCATTACAGCTTAAAAAAGCAAGAAAGCCTAATACAACCAACCAATTTTTCATAATAAATGGATTAAGATTTTTGACCGAATGGAGGCAATAGAAACACGGATAATGCGTCCCGATAGCTATCGGGACGAGCGGATTAAAACGGATCTTTTAAACCCTAAAAATCACATCCATTCGGTCAAATTAACAATTCAACAATGAGCGAAGCGACAACAATCACACCATCACTTCTTCAACGTCTCCTGAAACAACTGAAAAATCCGCTTATATTCGTCTGCCCAACTAGAGGCTTCACGGAAGCCGTGACCTTCTTTAGGGAAGACAGCAAATTCCCAATTGTCTTTGCCTAATTCAATTAAGCGTTGAGCGAGGCGGACGACATCTTGAAACTGAACATTGGTATCAATCATACCGTGCAGAATGAGTAAATGGTCTTGTAAACCCGCTGCATGGTAAATTGGAGAACTTTTGTAAAACGCAATACTATCTTCGACGGGGGTATTCAAAATATTCGACGTATAAGGGTGATTGTAATGTGCCCAATCAGTCACCGAACGTAATGCTGCCCCCGATTTGAATGTACCGGGCTTGGTAAATAAGCCCATGAGTGTAATAAAGCCACCGTACGACCCACCATAAATTCCAATCTTTTTAGGGTCAATATCATATTCCTCTGTTAAGAATTTTGCACCATCTACTTGATCCTGTAAATCTCTTCCACCCATAAACTGATAAATCGCTGTCCGCCAATCTCGACCGTAGCCCGCACTCGCTCGATAGTCAATGTCTAAGACCGTATAACCATTGTCTGCCAGCAAGTTATGAAACATATATTCTCGATAATAGCTACTCCACCAGTTATGTACATTTTGTAAATATCCAGCACCGTGTACAAAAATAATGGCAGGCCCACCCTTTACAGGATTTTTGGGACGATAAATTCGAGCAGGTACTTTTACGCCATCATCAGCTTTAAATTGGACGATTTCGGGTACTCGCCAGTTGTATTTTTTAAAATCATCGGACGTAGAATTGGTTAATTTTTTCATTTCCGCTCCTATTTTATTCGGCATAACGTAGAGTTCCCACGGTTGATTACTATACGAATATCGAATCGCTAACCATTCCTCATCAGGCGAAAGTGTCACTTGATGATTACCCGATTTGGTGGTGATTTGCTGGAGTTTTCCGCCTTTCACGGTCATTTTATAAAAATGCTTATCGTGCGGCGATACTTTATTTGAGGTGATGTAAAAGTATTTTTTATTATGCGACAAAGTTACGTCTTGAATTTCAAACTTTCCTTTGGTCAAGGCTTTGATTTTTCCTGTGGTAATATTAGCCGTATAGAGGTGTGAATACCCCGTTTTTTCAGACTGAAAATAAACGGTGTTATTGTCTAACCAACCTTTTGTGCCACCCCAAAAATTCCATTCTCTTACACCAGGGCCTCCAATCCAAGCATCATCATGCTGACGGTCAATTTGTTTGATTTTACCCGTTGCTAAATCTAAGATAACCAACCATCTATCTTTATTGTCCTGTGCTTTGATTTCCACTAAAGCCCGACTATCTTCCGAGTAAACAGGCTGATGAATCACGACTTCTCTAGGCTTTTTATATTTTGGATTATAAGCTGCGGTATCGTTATAATATGCCTCCAAAAATGCAGGCTTATCATAGATACCTTCCAATTGTGTAATGTCAAAAATATAGGCGGTATCTCGCACTCTATCATATATGCCGAGTTCGACTTTATCTTGTGGTGTCCCCACTTTAACCCTTGAGCGAAGGTCTTTTAAATAACCCGATTCTGTTACAAAATCAGGGACTTTTGTGCCTTTACCTTTCACAGACTTGATAAGGCGATAGGTTACAAAATTCAAATCTGGACTAGGTATAATTTGCGAAATATATTTTGAACCATAATAGATTTCCAAAGGACGTTTAGGCTTTAAAGAATCTCGTTGTGCGTCTCGTAAATCCCCTCTATCTTTTCGCTCTTTTACGATTTCAAAATACTCCAACTGGTCATTTTCTAACCATTGTTGTTGTGCATCTAATGGACGTTTAGGTTTTTTTTCGCCACTTTTAAAATTGGTAATTTGCTCCGTCATTCCTCCATCTCTATACCACAAATACAGGTTCTTATTTTTTGTATAAACAATCAAATTTTCATCTCCTGCAAATTGTGGATTCGATTCTCTTTCTACCGTATTTGTAATTTGAATCTTGGATTGATTGGCAATATCATATAAAAATATATCTCCATTTTGAGCATATACTTTATGTGTTCTTGCTTTATTATAATCACCATTAGGAATACGATTTCTCAATCCCTCATAATCCAACTTTTGCGGTGTTCCGCCATTTTTATTGAGTTGATAGGTACTCCCTACCAATTCATGATTAGGGTTCCATTGAAAATATATGGTTTCATTATCTTCACCCCAACTGATATTAGACGGCAAAGAACCTACAAATTTACTGCCTTGCATAATTTGATCGACGGTGAGTGTAGATTTGTTTTCAACGGGTTGAGCGGTCAATTGAAAAACTAGAAAGCATAGCGTCAAACTGTATAAATATGGTTTCATGGTTGTTTGATTTGATATTTAAATTTTCATCAAATTTAATGAAATTGGATTAATACAAAAGAGGCGTACTTATTATAAGTACGCCTCTTCACTAAAAATTCTAGAAACTAAGGTTCTAATTTTTAGCCGTTTTTGTTGCTTTAGTCACTTTAATATCAGACCAAGCTACTAATTGTTGCTTTTCTAATAGTTTAACTTTTGCATTACGTTGTTCTTCAGTTAATTTAATAACTAAATCATAAACTGTTTTTGTAATCGTTGCAATTAGAGTAACTGTTGCTACTATATCTAGTTTATTAGCATTGTAGTTACGATCATTTGTATTAAACAGCAATACTAATTTATTATGTTCGGTGATATAACTATTTAATAGTTTAGCTAACTTTTTACGATGCGTTTTCTTTTTCAAAAAAGACCATGGATTTTCAATTACAGCTTTCTGATAAGTAATAATTTGAGCACTCTTACCTTTTAAGATACTGTATTGCTTTTTTAAAGATAAAAGCTGCTCATTGACCATTTTTACTTGATCTTTAGTGGTATCAGGCTTTAAGATATTTTTTACTGCCCAATTGCTCTTAGCATCCTTAACCATATCTTCTGCACTATTTTTAATTAGTGCAAGTTTAATAACTATATCGTTATATTTTTTTACCTCTTCTTTTGGTTTAGCTTGTGCAAAGAGGTTAAAGCACATTCCCAAAGTGGCTAATGCCAATACTAATCGTTTCATTATGTGTTACAGTTTATAGTTTTAATTTAAAAAGATTTCATACTAAAGGCAGGCATTAAATATTCATTATGCACCTTAAAGTAGTTTTTTAATTGATAATGTACAATACTTGTATCTATCACAATATTTATTTCTAAATCGTCAGTTCTTTTTATTCGCTTAGGTGTACCTGTAATAGTGTAAGGTATCGCTTTTCCTTTTCTGTAGAGTACAAACTTATTCTTTCCTACTCTTGCATAGGTAACATCTGATTCTGCACTTACTAATCTTGCAACTCCCGCTTGACGTCCATTTTTCAATCCATGAAGCTGATAAGTAGAACCATTATAGTCACAATAAACTAATGTTATTTCCCAATGATTCAGCAAATTAACTCCTTTAGGTTCATAGGTTTTCCAAGTCAATGTAGGTCCTTTTCCAATTGTAGTATCTGATAAAATCAACTGATTTTTCTTACCTTTTCTCCAAAAACTTTCTTGATAAACCCCATTTTTCCTTTTATACGTCTCTATTTGCTTTGCTGTTTTATAACCTCCTATTATCTTTCCTTTACGTTCTTCTAGAGTAGGATAAAAACCTCCCTTATGATTTTGATTTAAAACACGTAATATATCTAATGCTTCATTCAAATTAAATTTCATCCTTTGCATTACAAATCCCAAATAATAATCAGCAGCTAACTCTCTATCTTTTTTATAATCATTTGATTGATTTTTAGACATATCATGTCTATATGCATGATGCCCTAACTCATGGGCAATAATCGCAACAATTATACTTCTTGCACTATTAACATAATTGTTGTCGAAATAAATAACCCCTTTATTATTTTCAAATTTATATTGACTGAAAGTGTCATCCACCTTTAACTCAACTTGAGTGTCATCTAGTG
>CAYLSF010000710.1:0-4479 GCA_964385675.1 uncultured Saprospiraceae bacterium | reverse complement strand
ACTCCGTGGTTGATAAATCTAAAATTTTTGATTATCAAGTCATTACATATTAAATCAAACTTGCGTTCAGTAGTAAAGTTTGTGATTTGTGATTTGGAATTTTAAAAAGAGACGCCTTATCATTTCGAGAGCAAAACTAAAATGAAAGGCGTCGTCAATAAGGTAAGATTATCACTGTCAACCATGACACAACAAATCGCTATTGTGTCAACTTGTGTTTATTTAAATGGGACACTATATTATTTTTTGAAGATGTTACTACAAAGTTAGGGCTTAAATTAATACACCACAATCCTCATTTTTAAGTAGTTGCCCCTACTTATTTATAAGTAGTTTTCTTGATTTTTACCCGATGAATGGATTAAGTCTTTCAAAATATGGAATCTATCTCATCGTTTTACCCATTCACTTATCTGTTGACTTTTCGAGTGAATACTATAAAATATTGTGTATCAAATTGGATTTTATAAAAAAGGCTTCTTACTTTTGTGGCGTTAAATAAAATTAAACTTGAAATCGTATGAATGCTCAATCTGAGAAGAAAAGCAATAAAGGGTTACACTGGATAATTTTTCTAGTTTCAACTATCGTTTGCGTTTACATGATGTTCTTTGTGTCTGAATGGTTTTGGGTAACATTACCGTTTGTTTTCACCTACTTAGCACACGCTTTAGACGTAATGTAAAAGCAATCATGAATAATGAGAAAAGGGATGTTTTGAAGAAAAGCATCCCTTTTGTTATTTGATATAAATCGTTATAGATTGAAGTTGTTTAAAAACTCTTTAACAAACGCTTAGCAACTCATTGACAGCCAATATTTCAGCTATTTTGATTCCCGTTCCCGATAGCTATCGGGATTGGCTACGAAAATAAAAATGAGCTTCATCTTGGCTATCAAGCAGTTACTAATCATTTTGTCACGAATTATTAAACAACTTCATTATAAATCTCCCAATTGTGGACGAAGCACAATCTCCTCTACCACCGCTTGATGACTCAAGTTATACGCTCCGACTACTGTTTTAGCCACATCTTCGGCTTTCATCAATCGTTCTTTTGGAAATCCTGAGCCTTCCCAAGAGTTTGACCAAGTTGCTCCAGGCAAGATAGAGGTTACTCGTATTCCATCTTCTTTTAATTCATCTCGCAATACTTTAGACAATCCTAGCATTGCAAACTTAGTAATACTATAAGAACTGCCGTGCGGATAAGCCATTAAACTAGCAATAGAGCAAATGTTAAAAATATGCCCGCTTTTCTGCGTTTTCATCATTGGAATAATAGAACGACTCAAATAATACGCACTATATAAATTCACATTCATCATTTGTTCTAATGCTCCTGCCTCTTCCTCCGAGATTTTACCAGGAATAAATACCCCCGCATTGTTGACCAACACATCTACCCTATCCCATTTAGATTGAATAAACTGACCAAAAGCTAAGACTTCTGCCTTATTGCCAACATCTACTTGTTGTGTCAAAATTTCTGCATTAGGATATGCTGCCTGTAAAGCTGCTTTCATCTGCTCTAAATCCGCTTGTGTTCTAGCACACACCGCAATATCTGCTCCTTCTGCCAAAAACGCTTCTGAAATAGCTCGTCCGATTCCTTTCGTTGCTCCTGTTACAATTACTTTCATGACTTTTAGGTAATAGGTAATAGGTCATAAGTAATAAGTTTATTCGTTCATTCTACTTATTACCTATTACTTATGACTTAATACTTAAAAATGTAAATTTGAGTAAAAAAATTGGTAAATATTTTGATTTAAGATGAATTGAAGTCTTGATTATAGTTTTTTCCTTAATTTTGGACTTTTGTACAACAGCCAATTGTAAAATGCTGTTTAGTAACCAGTATAAAAATATCCTTTATCTCGTTGGATATAAAGTGGATTGAAATAAATATCGACAATTGATTGTCGAAAACAACCATATATGAATTTTAAAATAATAGAACATTTTGGGCAGTATCTTCTCTTATTGAGAAGTATGATTGCTCGTCCAGAAAATCTTCGGATGTACTGGAAAGAGACCCTACGACAAATGAATGATATTGGAGTAGGTTCATTGATTATTGTTACTCTAATTGCGGTTTTTATTGGAGCGGTAACGGCTGTTCAGTTTGCCTATCAGTTAAGTGATTCCTTTATTCCGATTTATTACGTAGGTTATATTGTAAGGGATACAATGCTAATCGAATTAGCACCAACGATTACTTGTTTGGTTTTGGCGGGTAAAGTTGGTTCAAATATGGCAGCAGAAATTGGGGGAATGCGTCAAAAGGAACAAATTGATGCGTTAGAAATAATGGGCGTTAATACTTCCGCTTATTTGGTGATGCCTAAAATAATTGCTGCTTTAGCTGTAATTCCTTTATTGGTAATTTTTGCAGCATTTTTAGGAATAATCGGTGGATATATTGCTGCTACGGCTTCGGGATATGTTACAGGAGCATCTTTTGAAAAAGGATTGCATTTCTTGTATGAACCTTATTATGTATTCATGATGATGGTAAAAGCCTATGTATTTGCTTTTATTTTGACTTCGGTTTCTTGTTACCAAGGATATTATGTGAAAGGGGGAAGTATTGAGTTGGGACAGGCAAGTACAGCAGCCGTAGTTTATAGTGATATTTTAATCTTAGTCTCTGATTATTTAGTTGCCCTTTTAATGACTTAATACAGTCAACAGTTTGCAGTAGGCAGATTATTTTAAGTCATTTAGAAACTACCTGTCGATAAGATGGGGTATGAAAATTAATTATGATAAGAGTTGATAATGTAAAAAAATCCTTTGGGGATCATAAAGTTTTAAAGGGAATTTCAACCTCTTTTGAACAAGGGAAAACTAATTTGTTGATTGGACGAAGTGGTGCGGGTAAAACAGTTTTCTTAAAATTATTAGTTGGGCTATTAGAGCCAACTTCTGGGAGTGTGTGGTATGATGATGTAGAGTTTTCTAAACTCACGCGTAAAGAGAAAAAACACATTCGGATGCAAATTGGAATGCTATTTCAAGGGTCTGCCTTGTTTGATTCTATGACCGTAGAGGAAAATATTCGCTTTCCTTTGGATATGTTTACCAACATGACGAAAAAGGAAAAGCAAGATCGGGTAGATTATTGTTTGGAGCGTGTTTCGTTAGAAGGGACAAACAAACGCTATCCATCAGAAGTGAGTGGAGGTATGCAAAAACGGGTAGGTATTGCTCGTTCTATTGTGCTTGAGCCGAAATATTTATTTTGTGATGAACCCAACTCCGGTCTTGATCCTAAGACGGCTATCGTTGTAGATGAATTAATTAAAAATATTACGATTGAAAATAACATCACAACTGTTATTAATACACATGATATGAACTCTGTAATGGAAATTGGAGAGAAGATTGCCTTTTTGCATTTGGGGGAATTAGCATGGGTTGGTAATCGTCATGAGGTTTTGAATAGTGATAATGAACTTTTACAGGACTTTATTTTTGCGTCGCCATTCTTAAAACGTCTAAGAAAACAAGCCTTAGCGAATGGTTAGGTTAGTGGTTAGTGGTTAGTGGTTAGTGGTTAGTGGTTAGTGGTTAGTGGTTAGTGCAATTTGGTTATTTCAATTCAATTATAAGAACAAATTTTATCCTTTAACTGAGTTCAAATTTTTGATTTCCATCAAAACCAATCACTAACCACTAAGTAACTAATCACTAATTTAGGTACTCATCGCCCCACAAACATTCAAGGTTTGTCCACTCACGTAAGTCGATAAATCAGAGCCTAAGAATACACACGCATTTGCTACTTCGTCCGCATCACCTAAACGCTTCATTGGGATACCTGATAAAATCGCATCTTTCACCTTATCATCTAGCACTTCAGTCATATCTGTTTGAATAAATCCTGGTGCAATGGCATTACATCTAATGCTTCTTGAACCTAACTCTTTGGCGATAGATTTAGTGAAACCAATAATCCCTGCTTTAGAAGCGGCATAGTTGGCTTGCCCTGCATTACCATTTACTCCTACAACAGACGTTAAATTTATAATAGAACCTTTACGTTTTTTCATCATTGGACGCACAACATGCTTCGTCAAATTGAATACAGATTTTAAATTCACATCCATCACCGCATCCCAATGTTCTTCTTTCATCCGCATAATGAGGTTATCTTTCGTAATACCTGCATTATTGACTAAAATATCAATTTGCTTAAAATCGGTAGTAACCGCCTTAATCAATGCCGCAGCGTCATCAAAAGAACTAGCATCCGATTTATAAGCTTTTACCGTTGCTCCAGCTTCTGTTAATTCAGCTACTAAAGCATCTGCCTTTTCTGAAGATGAGCGATAGGTAAATACAACAGTTGCTCCTTCAGCAGCAAATTTGCGTACAATTGCCTCGCCTATTCCACGAGAACCACCTGTAACAATAGCGACTTTATCTTGTAATAATCCCATTTTTGTAATTATTAATTTTGAATGTTGAAT
>CAYLSF010000709.1:0-4480 GCA_964385675.1 uncultured Saprospiraceae bacterium | reverse complement strand
AGAGCAAAGCCCTATTTGGTTTTCTAGTAGATGGCTTAGAGAAAATCCAAAAGATAGTTTGAATACGATTAGGACAATGCAAACATTTGAAACAAATCGCTTAGACTGGCTATATTGTCTTGATACAGCTAAGTTGAAAGCTCTAACTAATCAAGGAATTATTGTTGGTGGTACACTTAATTCTGTATTGACAGATACGCCTTCTTCTAGAAAAAGAAATAAAGGGAGGATTCTTACAAAAGAGAATAAAAAATATACAGCACCTTGGATGCGTTCATGGAAAGCCTGGTGGGGGTGTGTGAATAGTCCTGATTACCAAGAATCTTTTTGGAAACATGCTAAAATCTATATTGATGGAGGAGTAGATTATCTTCATGTTGATGATCCTGTGATGAATATGAGGGTAAAAGATGGTTGTTATTGTAATCATTGTAAAAAAGTAGCTAAAGAACTTAAATTACCATTAAACCAAATACAAGAACAGTCTGTAAATAGATTTTATACAAGATTTAGAAAGCAAGTAGAGACATATACTAACCGTCCTATATTATTATCTTGTAATAATTATAATGGTATATGGAAAGCACCATTTCATAATTTTGATTTTGGAATGTCGGAGTTAAAAATTTTAGATTGTACTCCTTCAAAAATTTATAACAAAATGACACTTGCAGATTCTTTAGGGAAATTTCAAGTCTTTACCTTACCCTCTAATTCATTACAATTGAACCGTAAGGTATATAGTCTTATTTATATGCTAGGTGGTCGTATGTTAATTCCATGGGATGTATATTTATCTACAAATGGAAAAGGTTCAAATAGGTATTATGTTGAAAAAGAAAACTTTATTGATTTGGTTCGTTTTGTTAAATCTAATATAGACTTACTGCCTTCAAGTACACAAGACATATTAATGACTAACCTATCAACTTTATCTACTTCTAAGCCTCAAAGTAATAAAAAGGTAATAGAATTAGAATTAGGTAAAGAAGAAGTATATTATAGTGTGAGTTTGTCAAAGAAAATGCTGATAATTAATTTTTTAAATTGGCAAGACAAGAAAACTCCTGTAAACTTTAAACTGAAGATTAATAATATTGAAAGGACAGGAGAGGTAACTTGTATTGATAATAAGGAAAGGAATATAAATAAACTAAAGAAAGGTGTTATACATGCTAACCCTTGGTGCATTTGTACACTTAAATTAAATAATAAAGATGTTAGATTACTTAATCAGAAAAACAAAGCCTATTAGGTCTATTGTTGAAACTAATTTATTCCATATTACAGGAAAATCTAAAGATTTAGAGAAATATAAAGGGATTCATAAAGACCAACCTATGTTAATTATTGGAAATGGTCCATCATTAAAGGAAACCCCTTTAGATAAATTTGAGCATATTCCATCTATAGGAATGAATAAAATTAATTTACTTTTCCCCAAAACTACTTGGCGACCTTCTTATGTTGTCTGCCAAAATGGACTGGTGATGATGCAAAACAAGGAATTTTTCACAAAAACCACTATTCCCGTTTTTGTGGATTATAAAGGTACTTTTCTCGGCCTAAATTCAAATAATATTACTAAATATTTATCTAAAAGTGATTATACTTTTTCTACCGATATCTCTAAACATGTAGCTAATAGTCCTACTGTTACATATGTTGCTCTACAACTAGCTTACTACATGGAAGCTAATCCAATTATTATATTTGGTGTGGATCATTATTTTAAATCGAAAGGAAGAGCAAATAAAATTGTTGTATCTCAATCTGATGATGAAAATCATTTTTCTCCAGATTATTTTGGAAAGGGCATGATGTGGGGACTACCTGACTTGGAAGGCTCCGAATATGTTTATCAACTTGCTGATATTGCTTTTAAAAAGGAAAATAGAAAAATATATGATGCAACTATTAATGGAAAATTAGACATCTTTGAAAAAATCACTTTAGAACAAGCCTTAGATATGTCATTTACAAGAAAATAAGAATAGTAAGGCAAAATGATAGAAGTATTGGTGAAAATTTTAGGGGTAGTATCTCTAATTAGTTGAAATTCATTTTAAGCCATCTAATTTTCAATCACTTGCAAAAGTCAGTCAACCTTTTTAAGACATTACCAATCTTAGAATAGTAGAGGGGATTACTAATAACTATATGGATTGGTTTACATAAAGTCAATACTGATAAGACATTCTTGATATTTGGTAATTATAAACAATAGTACGGTAAGTTTTTATTTTTAGTATTTCTTAAAATCATAACCATCTGATAATCAGCATTTTGTGCTTTTGATTTGATTTTTATAATTGATTGATTATCAATAGTTTAAAGCTTTTTATCGTAGTATTGATAAAGAAACGCCTAATTTTATCATACATTGCTTGGTAACGTGGTGGTGGGAAGAAATATGATTTATGGAAGGCAACTATGATATGTTAAGTAGGTTGCCCTATTTAACGAGATGTTGATTTAATAAATAATTATTGATAATCAATTAATTATAACTTGTTTATTATCAAATTAATATTGTCAACCTCTTACTAGTTGATTTAGATAATAGCAAATCGGTAGCAGGAAAGACGAAACAGTTTTTGAAGCACATGAATGAGTTTGTTCAAATAATACAAATACCGGTTCAAATGGGCTTAGTATCCTCCTTATTACGGCATAATATGATTGAGAACCCCGATAGCTATTGAGATTGGACTACTTTAGAAAAGCATTGACTTCCTATTATTCTTTGATACTACTCAAAGTACTATTAATGTAGCAAAAAAAGTAGTTTGGAAAGGTCTTAATCCAATTGTATATTTTATTGATAGAATTTACCAAACACGAATAAAAATAAGGGCAAACGCATGAAAATTTATTTTCCGCAGATAGCTTTCAATAGTTTGATTATCAATGGTTTATTTTAAATCAAAAAACGAATCACTAAACTAAAATCACAGATGAATTGAAGCTAACTGTACTTGATTTTATTAGTCATAAAACTTTATTTTGTAAAGAGCTTATTTTTAGACAAATAACCAAAATATTATTGGTTATTTAGTGATTTGCAAAATAATCTGATGCGTTTGCCCTTAATAAAAATAAGTAATCAAGAACTTGATAAATTTATTCAACGAAATCCAACATTTAAAAAATGGAATTTCAAAACTAATTGGGAATACAGCAAAAGTGGGTAAATTATTTTTCATGTATTCCCCAAAATAAACATTTTAAAATTAAGTAAAAATTATGTCATACTATTTTACATCGGAATCAGTATCTGAAGGACATCCAGATAAAGTATCTGATCAAATATCGGATGCAGTTTTAGATGCTTTTTTATCACAAGATCCAAATTCAAAGGTAGCTTGTGAAACATTAGTGACTACAGGGTTGGTCGTTATTGCTGGAGAAGTACGTTCTAGTGCTTACGTTGATTTACAAAAAATTGCTCGCAAGGTAATTGAGCGAATTGGTTATACCAAATCAGAATATATGTTTGATGCTTCTTCTTGTGGTGTATTATCAGCTTTGCATGAACAATCTGCTGATATAGCACAAGGAGTTGATGTAGGAAAATCTGAAGAAGAACAGGGGGCTGGCGATCAAGGAATGATGTTTGGCTATGCTACAAATGAGACAGATAACTATATGCCATTAGCATTAGATATTTCTCATAAATTGTTACAAACACTTGCAGCGATAAGACGAGAAGGAGAGGTAATGACTTACCTAAGACCGGACTCAAAGTCGCAAGTAACCATCGAATATTCTGACGATAACAAACCTCTTAAAGTTCATACCATTGTTGTTTCTACACAACATGATGATTTTGATGAAGAAGCTATTATGTTAGCAAAGATCAAAGAGGATGTTATTAATATTTTAGTTCCAAGGGTCTTAACTCAACTACCAAAGAGAGTTCAAGCATTGTTTGGTAAAGATATTACCTATCATGTTAATCCTACGGGTAAATTTGTAATAGGTGGACCACACGGTGATACTGGTCTAACAGGTAGAAAGATTATTGTAGATACTTATGGTGGAAAAGGTGCACATGGAGGTGGTGCATTTTCAGGGAAAGATTCGTCTAAAGTAGATCGTTCGGCGGCTTATGCTACTCGCCATATTGCTAAAAATGCAGTAGCGGCAGGGTTGTCCGATCAAATGCTAGTACAAGTTGCTTACGCCATAGGAGTAGCAGAACCAGTTGGTTTATTCGTTGACACTTATGGAACAGCTAAAGTAGCAATGAAAGATGGAGAAATTGCTGAAAAGCTTAAGACTATTTTTGATCTTCGTCCAGCAGCTATTGTTAAAAGGTTGGGGTTGAAAAATCCTATTTTTGAAGTTTCTGCAGCGTATGGTCATATGGGGAGGACTCCCGAGAAAATCCGCAAAGAAGTGGTTGTAAATGGTAATAAGCAAGAAGCTGAATTTGAGTCGTTTACATGGGAAAAATTAGATAAAGTAGAGATTATTA
>CAYLSF010000708.1:0-4493 GCA_964385675.1 uncultured Saprospiraceae bacterium | reverse complement strand
TAAATCCATTTAATTTCCTACATTTATTTGAGAATTTTGATCATATCCAATTTATTTTGGGGTGGGGTTCAAAACTCAAAACAGAATATCAATATGTTAACTTTAAAATTTAAAACTTATGAAAACTCCTACAAAAGAGTACACTAATGGAGAATTGACGGTCGTATGGAAACCAAAATTGTGCATTCATGCAGCAGAATGTGTTAAGCGATTACCTAAAGTTTACGATCCAAATGCCAGACCTTGGATTCAACCCGAAAATGCAACTACAGCAGAACTTAAAGCTCAAATAGATGCTTGTCCTTCTGGCGCATTAAGTTATTACATGAATAATCAAACTCAAGAAGAAGTTAAAGTAGAAAATACTGCTACTAAAGTAGATATTCTTCCAAATGGTCCTTTAGTTGTACACGGCTCAATTGAAATAAAGGGTAAAGATGGTAATATCACCACAAAAGAGAATAGAACATCTTTTTGCCGTTGTGGTGCATCAAATAACAAACCTTATTGTGATGGCACACATCGAAAAATTGACTTTAAAGATGCCTAATTTAAAAATCTCCTAATCTTAAAAAGTTACGCTTTAGAATTCTAATCAATAAATCAATTTGAATGAAATTCAATTATTTTATATTAGGGCTATTTTTATTTATCCAATGTAATATGCCATCAGACAATACCGATAAACTTCAAGCAGATGCAGAAAACCCAAAAGTAGATATATCCAACTACTATGAAGGTGAACCTTTAAAAGTTGGCGTAGTAGGGCTTGTGCATACACATGTACATTGGATTTTGGGTAGAGAAAAAATTGGCGATATTGAAATTGTAGGAATCGTAGAACCGAATCGAGCATTAGCCGAACAATACAGCAAACAACACGGCTATTCTATAGATATTGTATATCCTACAATAGAAGAAATGGTAGAAGCCACTCAACCCGAAGCGGTAACGGCATTTAATACCATTTATGACCATTTAGAAACAGTAAAATTCTGTGCTCCGAGAGGAATCCATGTTATGGTCGAAAAACCATTAGCGGTGAATTGGGAACATGCCAAGCAAATGATTCAAATTGCTAAAGAGCATCAAATTCATCTACTCACCAACTATGAAACATCTTGGTATGGCAGTCATTATAAAGTCTATCAAATGTTACACGAAGATAAAAAAATAGGTAGTTTGAGCAGATTAGTATTTAATACGGGGCATCCTGGGCCAATTGAAATTGGATGTAATGAAGAGTTTTTAGAATGGTTAACCGATCCTGTATTGAATGGCGGAGGAGCGCTTCCTGATTTTGGATGCTACGGGGCAAATCTTGCTACATGGATGCTAAAAGGCGAAACTCCTCAAACCGTATCTTGCATTACACAACAAATCAAACCCAACCTTTATCCAAACGTAGAAGATGATGCAACTATCATCTTAACCTATCCGAAAACACAAGTCAATATTCAAGCGTCATGGAATTGGTCACACAATCGGAAGGATATGACAGTCTATGGTAAATCGGGTTATATTTTTTGTAAAAATGGTACAGATATGGAAGTCTTAGAAGATGAAAAAGTGGGTAGTTTTAATATAAAAGCAGAGTCATTGCCAAAAGGTATTCATGATCCATTTGCTTTTTTAACTAAAGTTATCAAAGAGGATTATCCAATTCCTGCCTACAATGTGTCCTCTATTGAAAATAATAAAATTACCATGCAAATATTGGAAGCAGCTCGAATTTCAGCAGAAACAGGAAAAGTTGTAATTTGGGATGAATTATTTGAAGCCGAAGAATAATAAGTGCGGCAAGCCGCCAGTAAGCAGTAGGCAGTTTTATCTATTTGAGTAAACAATATTTTGATAAAATTGAATAAAGTTATCACATACCAAATATCAATCATAAATCACTAAAAATGAAATCGATACAATTCATTACACTAAGTATCATTCTATTCTTATACAATTCTTCTATTATCGCTCAACCTAAAACCACTACAAAAGAAACCCTAACATCTAAGGTTTCTAAAATGGATAAAAAGGAAGGGTTTATTGATTTTTATTGGGAGGAATCAACAGGGAAAATTTGGCTGGTTATTGAGAAATTAAAAGAAGAATTTTTATATGTCAATTCGTTACCGGCTGGCGTTGGCTCCAATGACATTGGGTTAGATAGAGGACAATTAGGAGATAATCGAGTTGTGAAATTTATAAAGAGCGGTAATAAGTTACTTTTAATTCAACCTAATTATCGGTATCGAGCCGTTTCTAATAATTCAGATGAAGTTCGCTCCGTAGAAGAAGCATTTGCCCAGTCTGTCTTATGGGGATTTAAAATTGATAAAACAGAAAATGGTAAATATTTAGTGGATGCCACAGGATTCTTAATGAGAGATGCACATGATGTAATCGGGGCTTTGACCAGAACAAAGCAAGGCGCTTATAGTTTGGATGTTTCTCGTTCAGCAGTGTATATGCCTAGTACCAAAAACTTTCCTAAAAATACGGAACTAGAAGCCTTATTGACTTTTAAAGGTAAGGCCAAAGGCGGTTATATTCGCTCCGTTACGCCAACCTCAAGTGCAATTTCAGTTCGTCAGCGACATTCTTTTATCGAATTACCAGATGCAGATTATCAACCTAGAGTTAATGATCCTCGTGCGGGTTATTTTCATATTTCGTATCAAGATTATGCGACGCCAATTGGTGAACCTTTGATGAAACGATTTATTGTTCGTCATCGACTCAAAAAGAAAAATCCAGAAGCGACCGTAAGCGAAGCAGTAGCACCTATTATATATTATGTGGATAGAGGTGCTCCAGAACCTGTACGTTCTGCCTTGATAGAAGGCGCAAGTTGGTGGAATCAAGCCTATGAAGCAGCAGGTTACAAAAATGCGTTTCAAGTTAAACTTCTGCCAGAAGGAGCCGATCCAATGGATGTTCGCTACAATGTCATTCAATGGGTGCATCGCTCCACAAGAGGTTGGTCTTATGGAGCTTCTGTTATTGATCCGCGTACAGGCGAAATCATCAAAGGTCATGTTTCGTTAGGTTCGCTACGAGTTCGTCAAGATTATTTAATTGCTCAGGGTTTACTTTCGCCTTATAAGGATGGTAAAGATGCAGAAGGCGAAAAACTAATGTTAGATATGGCATTAGCCAGATTGCGTCAGTTATCTGCTCATGAAGTAGGGCATACTATTGGTTTAGCTCATAATTTTGCAGCAAGTACCAATAATCGAGCTTCTGTAATGGATTATCCACATCCTTATATCACATTAGCAAACAATGCGTTAGATTTTTCAAAAGCGTATGATGATAAAATAGGCGATTGGGATAAGAGAGCCGTTATTTACGGTTACCAAGATTTCCCAAAAGGAGTAAATGAATCAGAAGAATTAAACAAAATCCTACAAAGTACGATTCAAAAAGGCTTGCGATACATTTCGGATCAAGATGCTCGCCCACAAGGCGGTGCTCATCCCTATGCTCATCTTTGGGATAATGGTAAAGATGCCATTTCCGAATTGGAGCGTATGATGAAGGTTAGAGCATTTTGTTTGGAACGATTTGGTAAAAACAGCATTCCTACAAACACACCATATTCTGAATTAAATGATGTATTAGTACCTTTATATTTTATGCACCGTTATCAAGTAGAAGGGGTTGTAAAACTAATAGGTGGTTTAGATTATAATTATGCTGCCAAAGGAGATGGACAATCTATTACAGATTTAATTGATGCTAAAACTCAAAATGCGGCTTTAGATATTCTATTTAAAAGTATCCATACCGATTTTTTAACCCTCCCAGAACAAATTATTCGTATAATTCCACCAAAACCAAACGGAATGTATTATGGGCGTGAAAATTTTAAAACGCGTACGGGATTAACCTTTGATCCTTTAGCTGCGGCAGAAAGTTCAGCAGATTTAACGATTAGTTTGTTGCTACATCCTCAACGAGCGAGTCGTTTAGTAGAATTACACAGTAGAGATGAAAGTTTACCCTCTTTAGAAAATGTGCTTGACCAATTAATTTCAAAAACATGGAAAACTTCTAATAAAAAAGGGCATGCTAAAGCAGTTAAACAAGTAGTAGATAATATTGTGTTGGAACGATTACTACAATTAGCAGTTGCACCATCGACACATCATCAGGTACGCTCTATTGCTAGATTAAAGCTGAATCAACTCAAGCAATATGCAGCTTCTAAGACACTTCAAGCACATTATTATAATGCAACAATGAAAATTGAACAATTTGAGGTTGATCCATCTAAATTTAAACCAATGGAACTGAAACCTTTACCTGCAGGTTCTCCTATTGGTTGTGGGATTTAGGTAATTCAACTTAATTACAAATTCTATATCTTTAAAAAAAATAATTTTTCTTTTGTACTAATTTTTTATTTAATTTCTCAGCCGTAAAGAATACAAAATTTATTCCTTACGGCTGAAAACGATATGAGTAGTTATATATTAAATCTTAATAAATGG
>CAYLSF010000707.1:0-4496 GCA_964385675.1 uncultured Saprospiraceae bacterium | reverse complement strand
AAGATGATGCAAAAGTAGTGGCAATTTTTAAAGCAGCATTGAGTTTAATCTTAAAAGAAGGATTTGCGGGGTTTAAAATGAGTCAAGTAGCCAAAGATGCAGGTATTGCAACAGGAACATTATATGTTTATTTTAAAAATAAAGAAGACCTGATCAATACGTTGTATATTTCTATTAAAAAAGCATCAGTTAAAGCATTATTGGAGGATTACAATATTGACGATCCTTTTATGGTTTGCTTTGAGCAAATGTGGTTTAACTATCTGAATTACTGTCTTTTGAAACCAGAAGAAGGTGTATTTGTAGAGCAGTATTACCGTTCTCCATTTTTGAGGTCAGATATTGTTGAAGAAACAGATTTACTATTATTACCTATTTTTGAATTATTAGAAAGAGGAAAACAGGAGCGTTTGGTCAATGATTTTCCTACAGCCTTATTGGTGTCTCAACTGATTGGAGGAATTAATGAAATTGCACGATGGCATCATAATGGACGATTGATTTTAGATAAAACGATGAAAGCAAACGCGTGTCGAATGGCTTGGAATAGCATTAAACGATAAATATTTTTTTATTACATAAATGAATAAAAATTCACTTTTATGAAGAAAGTCTTAAATTTATTAAAGTGGTTGGGAGGGATTTTACTGGTTTTGGTAATTGTATTGGCGATTGTACTGAGGTTACTTTTTGGAGGAGGGGAGGAGTATAAAGATGTCTCGACTGCACCAAAGTATGATGAGGAAAAGTTAGAACTATTTTTTAGTTACAATGAGCCGATAGGAAATGTAGCTGCTACTAATGATACAACGCAACCGATTAGGGTATTTTTTACGATTCATCCAGAGAGTCGCCCTGAAAACTATAAATTAGTGGAAATTGTGGAAGGAAAAGCGATTCCATATCCTGATGAAGCAGCACAAGATGAATTATTTACAACAGTGTTAGGCGTATTTTGTGATCAGCAAAATAGACTTTGGACAATTGATCATGGTAACCATGGCTTTATGGAGGTGAAGCTAACCGCTTTTGATTTAGCAACGGATGAAATTGTACATAAATATACTTTTCCAAAAGCAGTAGCGGAACGCTTGTCCTTTTTTAATGATCTTTCTGTGACCCCTAATGGACGATATGTTTTTGTGGCAGATGTTAGTTTTTTTGGGCGTACACCTTCTCTAGTGGTTTATGATATAGAAACAGGAAAGAGTCGAAGTCTATTAGATGGACATAAAAGCGTTGCTCATCAAGGCTATGTACCCGTTACCCCTGCTAAAAAAATGCGATTTTTTGGAGGTATAGTTGATTTGCTAACAAATATTGACGGATTAGATGTTTCTTTGGATGGTCAATATGTTTATTACGCAACTATGGGACATTCAGCATTATACCGAATTCCTGTTGCAGATTGTGTGGACTTTGATAAAAGTGATGAGGCGATTGCAGAAGCTGTAGAATTTGTAGCGACTAAGCCATTGAGTGATGGGATTCGTTGCGATACCAATGGTTTGGTGTATATCACCGATATTGAGCACCAAGGAATTTATGTAGTCAATCCTGAAACAAAGGAGGGATATACCTTGATAAAGGATGAAAGAGTTCGTTGGGCAGATGGTTTATCGTTGGCGAGTGATGGTTATTTTTATTTAGCGGATAGTGATATTCCAAATCAAATGTTACAATCCAAGTCGCACATGGCGGAATTTGCTCCGTATCATATTTTTCGATTTAAGCCTGTGGAGTAATATCGTACAAAAGTTTTAAACGAATTTGAGTGAAAAAAGAAACACGGATTTAACGGATCGGACGGATGAGGCAGATAAGAAAAATCCGTTTTATCTGTCTTATCCGCACAATCCGTGTTTCTTTTGATTACTCCAAACGACTAATAATCGAAGTTGATAACTTTATCTTTAATCTCATATTGATTGGCATCAAATGGCTTTTGATGAAAAGAAGCGGTTAGAAAATCGTGGATAATTAAGTTTTTTTGCTCAATCATAAATTGACTATCGACTTGCCCCAAAATACCCATCCATTTTAAAAGAATGGAAATGGAATTTAAATCTGTAAAATTAGCATGCATTGCTCCTTCTATCATGAGTGTTGGGTAATGCTGATTGTTTTTATCCTTGAAATTACCGAAATGACTGATGGTTACATTAGAAGCAGGTAAGCGTCTAAGCCCTGTTAAGAATAGAATGTCTGCATCAGGTCTTTGATGTAAAAAGTCACCTGCTAAACCGCCATCCATATTGATAGCAGCACAAATGGAGGAATCTTTTAAGGTGGCATTGACGGCTGCACTACCACCCATTGAGAAACCTACCGAGCCAACTTTTGTAGTATCTAATTTTTGGAAGAAGAAGTCCGTTGAAATATGTTGGGTTTGCTTCATATATTGAATAGCGGTAACAATATCATCAGACCATAAATCTGCAGACAGTCCGCTTGAAAATTTTCTTCCATATAGGTGATAAGCATTTAATTCCTCTTGCGTTTGAAGAGTTGTATATTTTTCTCTATGCCTTCTATATTCAGCAGTATCCGTCTGTATATCGCTTAGTGTAATGACTTCTGAAATAATAACAGCGTCATGACTAATCGGTGCATATAATACCTGAGGCGTATGGCTAATGGAAACCACTACAAATCCCTTACTCGCTAGACTTTCCATGAGTGTTGTATTATCTGATGACCATTGACTATAGCCGTGTGAATAAGTTACAATTGGAAATTTACCATCAATAATTGGAAGATCAACAAATGAATTGGTTTTGACTTTTACCGCTTGATTAATTGCTATACTATGCCAAAGTTGTGGATCTTCAAAGAATTGCTCGCCAGTTGTTGCCCCTCCTTCTATAAATGGTGTTCTTACTTTTTTTGAATCGGTATTGACCTGTGCAGGATACCAAATCTTGAGGTAAATCACTCGATTAGAATCTGCAAAATTATTGTAGTTAATATTCCTTGTTGTTTGAACCCTTCGATAAGTAACCCCTACTTCATACTTGCCTGTTGGTTTTGGTAATTGGGTATCTAATGAAAAGTAGATTCCTCCAACGGCTATTAAGGTTAATAATAAAGTACTTATGATAATGCCTATCCATTTTAAAACCTTTAGTAAAATTTTCATGATAATTGTTTTTATTGGTAGCCTTACATTGTAAGGCTATGGTTAAACCTCCGATGTTTTTAAAACATCGGAGGTTTGGGTATCTCGAAAGACTTAGCCTTACATTATTCAAACTATCTTATTTTGAAATACGATTCAAACATAAAGGCATTAGAGACGGCTTTCTAATTATTGTGATGAGTGGGTTTTAAAATGAAATACACTTGACTGAATTATTCATCAATACGATTTGACCTTAAAATCATAGGGTTTAATACAAAAAATAGGGTGTTTGTCAAGAAGATTGTAAAACGCTAGAAGTAAGCCTATTTTTGTAGTATGAATCGTCAATTTCAAACTAGGATTAAGACTTATATTATAGGTGGACTTATCACTCTACTATTTGCCCTTATCTTTATCAAAGTAGGTGGTTTGTTTATTATGAATGAAGAGGAAGTTTCCTATCCTACTTATATTCTGATACATGCTATTATCTTTATAATGTGTTGGTGGATTATAGCTGCCCTGCTTCAGAAGTTTTCGTTTTATAAAGTATTTGGAGTCTTGTGCTTACTCGTTATAGCCATGGCAGCAGATCATTATTTGAAAGCCTTTAACCCAATTACAATCCCGCTTATTGTCTTGTTTTGGTTATGTGTTGCCTATTTTGTACTCCCTCAATTTTTTATAAAATACAAAGTACCCATTCTTACTACTTATGGACTTGTACTGTCTTACTTCCTAATTTTTAGGATGATGCCTAATTATTTAGAACATTATCATCAAAACTTCCTCAACTTTCTATTATTACCCATTCCTGTATTTGTCATTTTGTGGGGATACGAACAGTGGCGTTGGTTAAAAATGTTAGAAGCCGATAAAAGTAAAGCAGAAACCGCCTTATTGAAAAGTCAGATTAACCCACATTTCTTTTTTAATACATTAAATAATCTATATGGTTTGGCAATAGAAAAATCCGATAAAGCCCCTGAAGTGATTTTAAAATTATCGGATATGATGCGCTATACGATTTATGAAGGAAAAGAGGATTTTGTTTCCTTGAGAGATGAAATTAGTTATCTGGAAAATTATATTGAGTTGCATAAAATTAGATACCAAAAAAAGGTTGATATTTCTTTTTGGCATCAAGTAAATGGTGATTTAAAAGTTGCTCCTCTGTTATTTATTATTCTATTAGAAAATGCGTTTAAGCATGGCGTGGAAAAGATGCGTAAAGGGGCTTTTATTTATATGAAAATGGAGTCCAATGAAAATCAATTACATTTTTCTATTGAAAATAATTTTGATAAATCAGCATCAAATTCCTCTAATGGAATTGGTTTGGAGAATTTAAAAAAGCGATTGACTTATTTATACC
>CAYLSF010000706.1:0-4503 GCA_964385675.1 uncultured Saprospiraceae bacterium | reverse complement strand
ATGTAAGTGCTGAAGTAATTTCAACCGATTATGCGGGTATGGTAGAAGAAGGTAAAAAATTAGCAGCTATTGCTCCAAATATTGTAGTGAAAGTACCAATGATTAAAGATGGCGTAAAAGCTATCAATGAATTTACAAGATTAGGGATTAGAACGAATTGCACACTAGTTTTTTCGGCAGGACAGGCGATTTTAGCAGCTAAAGCAGGGGCTACTTATGTCTCTCCTTTTATCGGTAGAATTGATGATATTACTTGGCAAGGCATGGACTTGATTGCAGATATTGCAGAAATATATGCCGTTCAAGGTTTTGAAACAGAAATTCTGGCGGCTTCGGTGCGTACTTCTTTACATATTGTAGATGCTGCTCGTTCTGGTGCTGATGTGGTTACCTGTGGCTTAAATGCTATTTTAGGACTTTTAAAGCATCCTTTGACAGATATTGGATTAGCAAAATTCCTAGCGGATCATAAAAAAGTGAATGGTTAGATTTTAAATTGTAAATCATAAGTATGAAATTTATGATTTTAGACATGCTTTAAGCTTTATATTTAAAATGACCAAATTATGAAAACGAACAATAGTTATATTACCATGATTGCCGCTGTAGTGGCATTAGGTGGGTTTTTATTCGGATTTGATGCTGCTGTTATTTCTGGTGTTATTGGATTTATTCGACCTGAATTCGATTTAAATGAAATTCAAATTGGTTGGGTCGTCTCTTCTTTGACGTTGACTTCTACTATGGCGATGGCAATAGCGGGACCTTTAAGTGACCGTTTTGGGCGAAAGCCTATCTTAATTTTAGTCGGCTTATTTTATGCCGTTTCGGCATTGGGTTCAGCAATGGCACCGTCGTATGAAATTTTGGTAGCCGCTCGAATGTTAGGTGGATTTGCAGTAGGGGCTGCTTTGATTTTAGCACCGATGTATATTGCGGAAGTTGCACCGGCAGAGAGACGTGGGCAGATGGTTTCTATCAATCAATTAAATATTGTATTGGGTTTTTCTGCGGCTTACTTTGCCAATTATTATTTGTTACAAGCAAGTGGTTCGGATGCAAGTTGGGTGAAAGATTTTGCGATAGATACAGAAACATGGCGATGGATGTTAGGGCTAGAATGTTTGCCTGCTTTCATTTTCTTTTTAGCGATGTTTTTAGTACCAGAAAGTCCTCGTTGGTTACTAATGAATAACCGAACAGCAGAAGCGGAAAAGGTTTTATCAAAAATAAATGGAGCGGAATATGCACAGGCTGCCATTGATACACTTCATAAAGGGATTCAAGAGGATGCAAAGAAAGAGGGCGTGCCGTTTATGGAACTCTTTAAACCTGCTATGAAACTGGTGTTGACCATCGGTGTTATTGTTGGGGTTTTACAGCAAATTACAGGGATAAATGCGATTTTCTTTTATGCTACTTCCATATTTGAACAATCAGGAGTTGGTCAAGATGCCTCTTTTGCACAAGCTGTTTGGTTGGGTATTATCAATGTCGTATTTACCATCATTGCTATGGTTTATATTGATCGCTGGGGACGAAAACCTTTGTTGTTGATTGGTTTGACTGGTATCGCATTAAGTATGTTTTTAACGGCATATGGCTTTTCACAAGCAACTTATACCTTATCTGAAGCGAATATTGCTAGTCTAGAGTTTGATCAAAGTTTGGTATCAGATATGATCGGTACGACTTATGAAGATGATGTAACGTTTAAAAATGCCTTAAAAGAACGTTTGGAAAGTGTAACCTATGGAAAATTAGAAGGTGATTTAATTCAGTCTTCCATTACCATGAATCCTATATTGGTTTTGATTGGAATTTTAGGATTTGTGGCTTCTTTTGCAATTTCATTGGGGCCTGTTATGTGGGTCTTATTTTCTGAGTTATTCCCGAATCGCTTACGGGGACTGGCTATTTCTTTTGTTGGGTTTGTTAATTCAGGTGTTAGCTTTTTAGTCCAGTTCTTCTTCCCTTGGTCTATTGCTAATTTGGGTAACGCTATATCCTATGCCATCTTTGGTATTTGTGCGGTTATCGGCTTGGTTATATTGATTGGGATGCTGCCTGAGACAAAAGGTAAGTCATTGGAAGAAATCGAGAAAGAATTAGTGAAATAGTAAATTAGTTGCTTAGTTATCGGTTATTGGTTCTTAGTTATTAAAGCTTGTAACTGATAACTAAGCAAGCAATCAAAATATAATCTCAAAAATGAAGAAGAATCTGGTCTATACGGACTTAGACGTATATAAAGCCTGTAGAATGTTACGAAAAAGAGTTAGTCTATTGGTGAAACAATATTTTCCTGAGCATGAGAAACATAGACTGTCTGATCAAGTAATTCGTTCATCTAGATCAATCACAGCAAATATTGCAGAAGGAAACGGACGATATTATTACAAGGATAATGTGCGATTCTGTAGAATATCAAAAGGCTCATTACAGGAAACCTTAGAACATTTTATCACGGCTTACGATGAAGAATATATCGATAGTGAAGTTTTAAAGGAATTTAAAAAAGAACATGACACTTGTATAAGGTTGCTCAATGGATATATTCGTTACCTTTTAAGTAATAAAAACAAAGAATTTTAGATTTTAGATAATTGGTTATTTGTTATCGGTTGTTTGTTGTGCCAATAACTAAGAACCAATAACTAAGAACCAAATGGAAATGAAAAACCCTATTCTTAAAGGCTTCAACCCCGATCCCTCCATTATTAGAGTTGGCGATGATTACTACATAGCAACGTCAACTTTTGAATGGTTTCCTGGTGTGCAAATACATCACTCTAAAGATTTACAACATTGGCAATTGGCGACTCGTCCATTGAATCGACTATCGCAGTTGGATATGAAAGGAAATCCTGATTCTTGTGGGGTGTGGGCACCTTGCTTGAGTTATTGGGAAGGAATATTTTATTTGGTGTATTCCAATGTACGTTCCTTTGATGGTGTTTGGAAAGATACACCAAATTACTTAGTAACGACAGATGATATTTTAGGAGATTGGTCAGAACCTATTTTTTTAGGGTCTAGTGGTTTTGATGGTTCATTGTTTCACGATGAAAATGGAAGGAAATGGTATTTAAGTATGATTACAGATCATCGAAAAGAGTTGTTTTTTGCTGGAATTATAGTCCAAGAATATTCGGAAAAAGAGCAGCGATTAATTGGGAAACAATATCATATTTTTGATTGTACGGATTTGGGCGTGACGGAAGCACCGCATTTGTATCAGAAAAATGGCTACTATTATCTGATAACCGCAGAAGGTGGAACGGAGTACAATCATGCGATTACAATGGCAAGGTCTAAAAATCTTTTAGGACCTTATGAAGTACATCCTCAGAATCCAATTGTTACAGCTGAATCCGCACCTCAAAATCCATTACAAAAAGCAGGACATGGAGATATTGTAGAAACGCAAAATGGAGATTGGTATAGTGTGTTTTTGGTAGGACGACCGTTGACTGAACGAGGACGATGTACGTTAGGGCGAGAAACGGTAATGGAAGAAATGGAATGGCGAGCGGACGATTGGTTATATGCCAAGCATAGTAAAATTCCTCGTTTGGAGATCCCAAACCCCAATTTACCTATACATACTTTTCCAAAAGAACCGATTAGAGATGATTTTGATACCAAGCATTTAAATATTCATTTTCAATCGCTTAGAGTACCAATTACAGAAAATTGGTGTTCGCTATTGGCTCGAAAAGGATTTTTGAGGTTATATGGTCGAGAAAGTTTATCCTCTTATCATGATCAATCATTACTCGCTCGACGAGTGCAAGCCTTTCATATTCAAGCTTCAACTTGCCTTGAATTTGAACCTACTATTTTTCAGCAAATGGCGGGTTTGATTTGTTATTATAATACGGCACATTTTCATTATTTACATATCATTGGTGACAATGATGGACAACGAAAATTTTTGAATGTATTGACCTATGATAATAATTTTCCATCAGAGCTGGAGGAATATGTAGAGGTTACAGGACATCGGCGAGTCTATTTAAAATTAGATTTTAATAGAGATAAACTACAATTTTATTATGCAATTACCAAAAATGATTGGCAGCCGATAGGACAGGTTTTAGATGGTAGTATTATATCTGATGATTATGTGCAACATGGCGGACAGCGATATAGGGCCGCGTTTACAGGAGCGTTTGTAGGTTTATGTTGTCAAGATTTAACAGGGCAAGGGCATTATGCGGATTTTGATTGGTTTGAGTATGAAGAATTGTAAGGACTCATACTGATGATAAGTGTTTTATCGAATTGTAAGGATTAGAACAGGGATTGAACGTCAGTTATCGGGATAGGAGTACCGTGTTTTAAATTAAATAACTCTGTTAAGGTCTCTTCATTACTTTTAAAGAACGTAGCCATGCTTTGTAAAGAATTATAACCACTCATTATGGATAAAGTCACAATAGTCAAAAATTCTTGTAACTGATGACCTAAACCTATTGATTTGCGAGTATCTTTAACTTG
>CAYLSF010000705.1:2209-4508 GCA_964385675.1 uncultured Saprospiraceae bacterium | reverse complement strand
AAAAGACTTAACATCTTGTTTGCAGTTGTTTTCGCATTTTTTGCAGTTACTGCAGTTGCTCAACCACAAGATACACCGCCTAATGCTGAACCAGGTAAGTGTTATGCGAAATGTATGATTCCGGATGAGTACGAAACTGTTACAGAGCGTATTAAAGTAAAAGACGCTGCCACTCGTATTGAAACAGTTCCAGCTGAATATGAGACTGTTACTGAGCAAGCTTTAGATAAAGCTGCTGGTACTCGTATTGAGACTCAACCAGCTGAATTTGAAGAGGCTACTGAGCGTATTATGGTTAAAGCTCCTTCTACTCGTATTGAGACAGTTCCAGCTGAGTATGAGACTGTTACAGAGCGGGTACTTTCTAAAGCGGCATCTACTCGTTTGATTGCTGTTCCTGCTGAGTACGAAACAGTTACTGAAAGAAAAGAAGTTGCTCCTGCAACTACTAAGTGGGTTAAGCGTAGAGCAGACAAAAACTGTCTTTCTGCTAATCCAGATGACTGTTTAGTATGGTGTTTGGTAGAAGTACCAGCAAGATACGAAACTGTAACTAAAACTGTTTTGAAAACTCCTGCAACTACTAAAACTGTAGAAGTTCCTGCTGAGTATCAAACAGTTACTAAGCAAGTAGTAAAAACTCCTGCTAGTACTCGTACTATTGAGATTCCAGCTGAGTACAGAGACATCAAGAAATTGGTTGTTAAAACTCCAGCTCAAACTCGTACAGTTGAGATTCCAGCTACTTACAAAACAGTAACTAAGAGAGTTGTTAAAGCTCCTGCTAGTACTCGTACAGTTGAAATTCCTGCTGAGTACAAAACTGTTTCTTTGAAGAAATTAACTAGAAAAGGTGGTTTCTCTGAGTGGAGAGAGGTATTATGTCCAACTGCTTCTGATTATTCTCAAAGAATTCGTCAAGTACAAGTTGCTTTAAGAGACAAAGGTTTCAATCCTGGTCCTATTGATAACGTATTTGGTTCTCAAACTAAAGCTGCTTTGATCAAGTATCAAAAAGCTAACGGTTTACCAGTTGGTCAATTAGACGTAGAAACTTTAAAGTCTTTAGGAGTAAACTAATAACTACTTACAGTTTTCTATTAAAAAATTCTCGTATGCTAGCATACGAGAATTTTTTTTGTCTATATCTAAAGTAGATTACCCTTTCAGTATCCTTATGCAACGGATTTGATTTTTCCATCATCTATATCAATATCTATTAAGTATTGGGAGTAGTAACTTTTGACAATTGAATAAAAGTAAGATTTATAAGTGCTACTACAATAAAAGCTATGTAAATTTTATTCAGTAAAGTAATCGAATGTCAAAAGTTGATTGTCGAAAGTCGTACTTATTAAATATAAATCACTATGGTAAACCGTTGGTATAGTTTCCTATTCATTACATTATTTATTGGTATTAATACCACATTTGCAGAGAAAGTTAATTTCTACGTAGGAAGTTTAGAGCAAGCACAAGATGTAGCTGCTACTGAAGGCAAGCTGTATTTTGTAGATTTTGTAGCAAATTATTGTTTCTTATGTAAACTGATGGATGAAACCACCTTCATGGATGAGATGTTAGCAGAATACATTGATAAAACTTATGTACCTGTAAAAATCAATGTAGATGATTTTGACGGTTACGTGTGGAAGCAGAAATATAAGGTTAAGGTTTTACCAACTATTTTAATATTTAATTCCAAGGGGGAATTAATAGCTAGATATGAAGAATCTATGAGCGGTAGTAGAATGTTGGAAGAACTTAAAAAGTATGATTCGCCAGCTAATAGAGTTATTACTAAAACTAAACCTGCCCCAACCCCGCCGCCTGTAGTAACAAAACCATCAGACTCTAAACCTACTCCTCCAGAAACTAAGCCTGAAGATAAAGTTATACCTCCTCCTGTAGTCGCTAAACCACCTAAAACAAAGTCACCTCCAACTACTGAAACACCAAAACCTTCTGCTCCAAATGGTGCAGGACTATTTCATTTTATTGTAACACGTCATCCTTCTACTGGATTTGGGGTACAAATAGGCGTATTTGCAGAATATGGAAATGTATTAAGAGAGGCTGAAAAGCTTCAAAAGAAATTTAGTAATCGAAAGATCATTATCCATATTAGTGAACTGAATAATAAGGTGGTCTATAAAGTTATCATAGGAACATTTAATGCTCGAAATCAAGCCATATCATATCGAGAAACGATGCGAAAGCAGAAGGTAGATGGGATAATAAAAGATTTATCGACGTTAAAGTAATAGGTTAGCTTGTTTCTAAAGAAGTTGTATAATTA
>CAYLSF010000705.1:0-2199 GCA_964385675.1 uncultured Saprospiraceae bacterium | reverse complement strand
TGATCACCATCTCTTTGAGTGTTTGCCCATTTATTGAAATAATTTTCATTTTAAGAAAATCAAATAGTAGAGTTCCGTATTTTTGCTGTAATATAATACATTAAGTAACCAAGCAACTAATAACTAACACCATTGAGACTTATAATTTTATGTTTCCTACTCGGAATTGTATTGTATGGATGTCAAAATAAAACGCCTAAAATAGAATTACCCAAACCTCCATTGATTCAATATGATTTTTCTGACTCTTCTTTAACCTATAGAATAGATACGTTTTTGGAAAAACGATTTAGGGAAAAACGCTTCAATGGTGTAGCACTTTTTGCTAAACATAATAAAATAGTATATCACGAGGCTTTTGGATTTTCTAATTTCAAAACTAAAGATAGTTTAAGCAAAAATGACGCTTTTCAATTAGCTTCCGTGACTAAACCTATTACAGCTATTGCTATTTTACAATTAGTAGAACAGGGTAAAATTCATTTAGATAGTGTAGTACAACATTATATCCCAGTTTTTCCATATTCAGGAATTACTATTCGAAATTTATTATCTCATCGTTCGGGACTTTCCAACTATATGTATTTTATTGATGAAATATGGGAAGATAAATTTAAGCCTATTTCTAATGATACAATGTTGGCAATAATGACTCGAATGATGCCTAAAACCTACTATCCTCCTGATGTAGCGTATCATTATTGTAATACGAATTATGCTTTATTAGCTACTATTATTGAGCGAGTGACTAATTTATCTTATGAAGAGTATCTGCAAAATAATATTTTTGACAGAGCGGAGATGCAACAAAGTTTTGTGTATAATAAATGCAAAACAGCTAAAATCCCACAAGAGGTATTGGGACATAACGCTAAATTCAAGTTAAAAGATGATATATATCTAAACGGTGTAGTAGGCGACAAAGGAATTTATGCTTCTGCATTAGATTTATATAAACTAGATAGAAAACTACATGAATTAGTCAGTGATTCGCTCCTTCAAATAGCTTATTCCTCACATAACTCAGGACTACTAGAGCGAGGAAAAGATGATTATGGGTTAGGATGGAGACTACAAAAAGACAATACATTTGGACAAGTAGTATTTCATAGCGGTTGGTGGAAAGGATTTAAAACCTATTATATTAGACTATTAGATCAGGATAGTACAATCGTGATATTAACAAATGTCACTAAAGGAGGATTTTTAAATAAAATGGCATTACAAAGATTACTTTTTTCAAAACACCAATTATAGCCATATTACTGAACTATGTCGATACAGAAAGAGTTGAGTAGGTGAAGTATTTGAAAAAGATAATAGAAACCTATTGACAACTATTGACTTTATTCAAATAAAATCAGTATTTTTAGTTGTAAATAGAATTACATTTTACAGTAAGGTTAATAATGGCTAAACAGAAGGTTTTAAACGTAAATGTTACAAACAGGAAGGCTAGATTTGAATATCACTTTATAGATACTTACGAAGCAGGTATTGTACTAAAAGGAACAGAGATTAAATCTATACGATTGGGAAAAGCAAATCTTAATGATGCCTATTGCTTATTCTCACAAGGGGAACTGATGATTAAAAGTATGTATATAGGAGAGTACGATTTTGGTACATATAATAATCATGAACCTCGTAGAGATAGAAAATTGTTACTGCACAAAAGAGAATTGAAGAAACTATTTAAAAGAGTTAGAGAAAAAGGTTATACGATAGTACCATATCGTTTATATTTGAGTGAAAGAGGTTTGGCAAAAGTAGAAATTGGCACAAGGTAAAAAATCGTATGACAAACGAAATACCATTAAGGATAGAGAAAATAAGCGAAACTTAGATCGTCTCAAAAAAATCCAATTATAAGTATTTAATGAAATATAATATAGTGATTATAATTATGGCATTATTAGCCATAATGAGCTGTCAATCAGAATCAAATTCATCTGAATCAGATGATACAAGTGACTCTCACAGCTTTGAGTCTACTAGACAACCAAAATCGGATGAGACGGAAGAAAAAGCTAGTGCTACTGCATGTGCAGCTTTGCTTCATTTGTCGAAACAATGCGGTGCTGCTGTAAGTAAATGTGTGCCTGTGTTTTTACATAGACTTCCCGGAAAATACGAGCTCTCAACGTTTGTCGTTTCTTCAATAGTATAAAATGTGCACAAAGCAGAATCTTTTGCATG